>NZ_JAGRQZ010000018.1:0-240974 GCF_018223915.1 Klebsiella sp. 64 | reverse complement strand
CGCCAGCCCCGCCCCCACCGCCGCTATAGGACTCACTTGAGGATGACGCCTGACAGCCGCTTCCTGATCCGCCTGCACCTGTCACGGTGTAACGAATGCGCGTTACCCCTGCAGGCACGACGAACGAATATGTCCCGTTGACTGCGTAAGCAATGTTTCCGTGCGGCTTAGAAAGGGAGGTTACGTTGGTTCCGTCAGAATGAATTTGGGTGACTGTCCCCGGCTTGCTGACAACGGTCGCGCCCGCAGCCCTGGTGCTGATCTGAACGTAGTAAGCGCTGCCGGTGCAGTTATTTTCAATGGTCCAGTCTTTCACCCATGGCGGAAGATAAAGGACCCGGTTTCCAGTTAGCGCGCCGGTGAGAATGAGCCGGGGGTTAGCCGCCTGCAGATCGGTGGCGTTAACGTTCGCCGTCGATACTGAAATGCTCGCCGATCCGCAGCCCCATGAAGGCATCCAGCCAGATGCAGTGGCATCGGTTTTTTCCGGTGCGGTGTTATTGGAGTCGATAGTGTTGAGCCATGACACCGAGTAATCGCTGGACGGGATCACCGCGCCTTTCGGGTAGCCGGAAATTGCCGTTCTGAAATCCGCGTTAAAGGGGTACCCCATCCCGGCAGCCGACCATTGCAGGCGTGTGTAAACGTCATTGAAAATCCCGTTAAAGTCCTGCCCCTTTGGCGGCTTACCGCCGGCAGAGAGTGCGATGCGGGTCAGAGGCGGAAAACCGGAGTCCATCGCCGCCAGTCCGTCAGCCAGAGTTTCAGAGGTGGAATTGACCGGGATCGTGTTTTTGTCGCCGCTCACAGAAAAGACAACCGTCAGACGTGACGGTATGGCTGAATTATTCAATTCAGACCTCCTGAACGATGTTAACTTTTACCCCGGGAGGGGAAGGAAGCGCGCCGGAGCTTTGCACTATGGCCAGCTCCGAATCGGAAAGTTGAAACTCAAAGACGTAGCTCATGACATGATTGCCATCGTCACGCACGTAAGCCCGCCCACTGGCGCCGAACATGTACATCAGCATGCGATTCATGACCGGCACAGTGCAGTCGCTGATGTTCGCCATCGCTTTGCACATGATCAGCTTGCGGTATGCGTCATTGGTCAGGACGACAGTATTTGTGTCCTGAACGCCGGTATAGAAAGGAGCCTGGTTAAATGGCTGCGGATCAGTGAGCTCTGCCGGGGTGCTGGTAGCTTCGCCAAACCCCAGAAACTGCTGTGATGGCGTCACAGTCAGCAAACGCTCTACATCAACGATTTTACCCCAGCACATCAGCCCGTAATCGCCGCAGGTCTCGATGTTGAATACGAGGTCATAGAACGTGTCTATCCAGTCATCTGGCGCTACAGAAGCGTTAAAGGTATTAATCAGTGACCGCAGGCTGGTTGAGTTCACGTACTGCGCGTAGATCGTCCAGTCGACATTATTCACTTACCGCCTCCGTTATGATGTTTGTCGCATCGAGAGTCGGTTCCTGATCTATCCCCATGGTCAGCGCACTAGACCAGGTGGTTCCGTCCAGAGATATCTGGACCGAAAGAACGTTCATATTCTGTGCATCGAGCGCCTGGATGGGGCCGATATACCGGCTGCCATAAATTCGCGCGCCGGCACGCGCCCGGGTACCGCCATCTGCGCCGGTAAAGGCATTCAGGACGACCGTTCTGATCTGCGCGTTGATATCTGATGGAAGGCCATCATTCGCTTCGTATTCCACCTTGATATGAACGCTCACCGCATCCAGCGTTTTCCACCTGTAGGTGTACTCCGGATAAGGGGCGTCATAATTTTCGGTATCCTGCACGGTCCCGGTGGTGTCACCGTTCATAACGGTGCCCGGGGGAAGTTTTTTATTGATGGCCGCTGCAATGTCTGCCACTGCCCCGCCATAAACCCCGATATAAATCGAGCTGGCAAGCAGCGTGTAATTCGTGGAACCTTTTTCGACAGAAGTCGGCTCTTTGTTGTCGATGACATAAACATCAAGCACCCCGTCGACTTCCAGAACGGAAGCCCGCACAGCCGCTGCTGTGTTAAAGGCGTTACGTGCCACTGACTGGCGACGGCGATACTCAAATGCAGATCGCCCTTCAACATTCGAGCCCGGAACACCCGCGGTCTCGTTGGTGATACTCGACCAGCCACTTACCGCGACATAGATGTTTGTCAGCGTACCAATGGGGCAAGCTATCGGCCCGGTAGTCAGGTTCTGGAACTCGATCTTTACCGTCCCGTCTGCGCCAATCGTTCCGGCCGCCAGGGACACGTACATATAACCGTTATCGTCGGTTGCATAGGACTGTGCCGGGATCACCGTTCCCGGTACGCCGGAGCATGTGGCCGTTACAACCGTGCCCGCAGCAGCAATGCGATCGAGGAAGTAAATCCTGCCGATGCCATCCTGAAATCTTCCGGAGGAAAAGTCCGGGTTCATGTTGTTGACGATAGCCAGAAGCTGATCGTTCTTGTCTGCGATGATTGCAGTATCAGTGACAGCCAGTTGCCCCTGCGGCGTCTTGAGGTTCGTGCTCATCGCCGTCCCGAATGCAGAACCAATATCTGCTATACGCCCGGCAAGAATGTCTCCCTCATCTGGAACATCAAGACCAGTGGTGGAAAAGGTCACGGCCGGTACCGCCGTAGAGATTGTCGTCATTTTTTCCTCACAGGGTGACGCTGGAATCCAGGCCGTTGGTATCCACGATCGCAATAACGCCGGTAGTGCGGCGCGTATCGCGGTTGTTAATCAGCGTCGGCTCAGCGCGCGCGATATAGCTCATCCGCAAGGCTTCAACCTGAAGCGCGGCCGCCATGGCGCCAGTACTGGCCTTAACGTTCAGCAGCTCTTTGTAATTAACGCCGGTGTCTTTTTCGTAACTGCACTCGCCGCGTATAGCCAGGCATGCCGTCGCTACGTCCTGAGCGCAGGCGTAGGGGTTTTCTACCGTGGCGATATTACCCAGCTCATCAAGGACAAGGTCCCAGGTTTCGGGATCGAGTTTGAGAGAGATTGTTTTCATGGATGAATATCCATTGGTTAAATGTCAGGATTTAATAAATCTTTCTTCCTGGGTATGTTGCTTTAAACAACTTTGAGGGGATCGCCATGGACATCAAAATCACCTGCCCGGAGTGCGGAAGTGAACGAATCAAAGCACCCGCCGAAGTCCACACGCTGGACGATCTCGCGGGTTCCATCTGCGCCGACTGTGGAAGAGAGATCAGTAAAGATGATGTCGTTAGTCAGGCGAGACAGTTCGCTATCGACTCGCTCAGGAATTCCATCGGGAAACCGTGATTTAAGCTCACTGGTCAGAACGGTAATCTTATCGTCGATGCGTGAAGTGTCGATTGACAGGGTCATGAGCATGATTTACTCCCATAAAAAAACCCCGCCGAAGCGAGGTTTAAAAAACATAAGATTGAGTGGTTGTGTTAATACACTGATTTGATCTGCGTGGTACCGTCCGGAACGCCGTACTTGCTCATTTTCCAGCAAGCCTCAGCAACCTGGATTATCTGGTATCGCATTTCAGGGCCAATTCCTTCTGTTAAGCTAATGTGCTGTTTCATAAACTCAAGGGTCACACCTTCCCTTTGGGCTGCTCCAGCTACCCGGCACATATGCCTTACCCCGGCATCAGAATCAGCCTGCTGGTATGGGTATCGGGCCATTAGGGAATAGTAAACATTATTTAAAGTGTAGGATGCGGCATCAATTTCTCGCTTAGCCATACACTCTTTGCTGGCCTGACACTCAGCCTCTTTTTTTCGGGCAAATTCTTCATTTTCTTTTTTCTGCGTTTCTATCTGTCGTTGATACATCAAATCGTGAAGTAGGTCGTTGTATCTATTGAAGTAGCACGCGTTGTCTTTCCTGCAATCACTAGTATCTTGAAATGGAAGATTTTGCCCCGTCACATTTTTATAGATTTCTCGCAAATCTTCCACCGACTGCATTCCGCCGGAATTTGTAGAAAATTTTGTCTTATCGAAGTTGTTAGACTTTTGATAGGCAATATATTCTCCAGGCGACATTGCGCACCCAGCCAAAGAAAAAGAAAGCGCAAGAAGAATGGATTTTTTTATCATTACTGTGGCTCCAGAGGATTTGTGCGGCTTCCTCCGGATTCTACCCCGCCGCCAACACCTGCGTCTATCTGGCCGGCACTGTGAAAATCTACACTGATCAAATGTCAGGATTTCAAGTAATTCCGATTCACTTTATGTTGATGCTTTGCCCCCCCTCTAAGGAGTCAACATGGAAAGTCTGGACGCACGAAAAGTGGTATTGCAATTCTTGACAGAACTGCCAGATAC
This sequence comes from Klebsiella sp. 64, assembly GCF_018223915.1. Taxonomy (NCBI): domain Bacteria; kingdom Pseudomonadati; phylum Pseudomonadota; class Gammaproteobacteria; order Enterobacterales; family Enterobacteriaceae; genus Klebsiella; species Klebsiella sp. 64. The sequence continues at coordinate 236,643 of NZ_JAGRQZ010000018.1, read as the reverse complement.
GATAAGAACCGATGAGCTACTCTTGGTTCTCGCTTATTGTGGGCAAAACCCCAACTTAAATGACCCTGACAACTTCCCTGAATCCATTGAAAAATACCTTCTCCAGAGTGGCTTGCCGGGCATTGGTGCTGTGCTATGCGCCCGGGCATCCATTGACTACACACTTGGAGATGTAAACCTCAAGATGATCCGCGCTGAAGAGGACCTCAAGGCATTGGCGGCGAAACATCCAGACTTTCCGGAGGCCGGTCTCCTCGGCATTCCTCTAAGAAAACGGCATTATGCTGCCGCTCTTGAGAAGTGGAATGCATTGCGGGCGAATGAGCTATCCGACGAAAATATTCGATATTTTGGACGAATGTTTTTATCCCCACGATGGGGTAAAAATTGAGGTAGATGCCCCAATCTGAATCACTCATGAGTTGACACATAATGCTGAATCCTGTTTGTGTTAATGTTATCCACCCAGCGGGCTTGTTCGACTGCCACCACTCTCTACCCCGCCGTGGTCGTGCCCATCAACGATTGAACCATCAACCAACTGCAATTTCCCGTTCGCGAGTATCTTCAGTCCATTGATGTTAACCACGCCGGGGCTTTTGATGTTTATGCCGCTGCCGGTAAACTCTGCGTACTCAGTAGGATCGCCGTTCAGGCTAGCGATAGCCGTGATGTAAACGGCATCTGAATACGAGTGCCTGCGCTGAGTTGGTGGCGGACCGCTTTGCCTTGATGCTCTGACATTGGTTGTGTCTTTGTCACAGGCGATTACCAGGCCAATATCACCGATGCGGGGAGTCATTTTTACAGCGCTATTCCCGGCCTGATACCGAATGAATGGAATGTCATATACCTCCTGACATTTAATCTCCCCACCGGATACGTTCGCCCCGCTCACAAGAGGGAGCACAGTCATAACGCCATCACCAACATCTTTAACCAGAACAATATCAGCAAAAACATTGCCCTTTGATGCCGAGGCTATAAGCGACAAGATCGCATTCCCCTGACAAGAGATGTCAGAAGCCTTTTGGTTAGTTGCCATTGCTATCCCCGCCGATGACAGATGCAGGAGACGCCACAACAAATGTCTCCCAAAGTCCACCAGGTACCTTACAAGACAAGTAGTGGGTTGTTCCCGCTTGTACCACCCACTCTCCGCTAGCGTGTGGAAGCTCTGTCTCAAGAATGATCTTAGTGTTCAATTTTAGCGCCGGTGAATAAATGCACCTAAAGTTAATCCCCATCTCATAAAATATTGGATAACCAATAAGCCCAGTGGCTGGAGAAATATACGGAACAACTGAATCCGACGGTGTTTTACCTGTATAAATTGTGACAGTGCCAAAATCTATATCAACAGATATGTCATGCGCTGCCGCAATTTTTAATATTTGAATTATTGCGTTGTCATCGAAATATGGATTTCGATGAGTAGCCTTGACGTCAACATTAATGAACTTTAATCCAACTTTAAAGGCAAGGGCTCGAATCATGTCAGCCACATCCGCATCGCCACGAATGGACGTTGGCTCACATGGGATCAGGCGCTCCCTTGCGGCTGCCGCCGCGGTTATCTCGATCGGCGCATCCGGCATCTGATTAAGGTTAATCCTGGCAGATGTTATTAACCCGGAAAAAACACGGGTGTCGCCGGCGTAAACGACAATTGAGTTCTGTGCATACGCGATTATCTTTTGCGCGTTTGTCGTCAGCTTGGACATATTCTCCAGGGAAAGGCCCCAGAGGCTAAGTTCAAGTACTGTACCTGTAGCGCCGCCAAAGGCAGATATAGCAGCTTCACACTTGAAACCTTTAACAGTCAAAGTGTCGCCAATGTCGCCGTCAAACGTACCGTTAGCCAGCGTGAACGATACGGTAAGTTCTCTCTCCTTGTAACTCATCTGCCAACCTCGCTGCTGGTCGCATAATACAGCTTGAATCTGGTACCGATTTCGTCGTAATAGGGATCGGCTGTACCTTTCGAGTCAACGAAAACCAGATCGCCACTGAACCCCAGATATTTATACCGAACCAGGTAAACGCAGTTCAGGCAGAGAACGCCCTGAAATATCGGCTTGTCATCGACATACAGATCGGCGTAAAACCCGGTTGAGCGCTGATGTAACTTGATCGCGCAGTTCTGGCCGCCAAGCGTGACATACACCTTTTGGGATAGTGACGGTGATAAGCTAATTTCCTGCATGTCACATCACCTTTCCCAGAAAGTCGGAGACGGTGCTTTTTATCTGCTTAGAAACCGCAGTAGAAGAGCTGTCCCACGCCTTAGATACCGACTCGGCCGCCGAGTTAACGTTAGATACAATCGCCGCTCCTGTAGTCTGGAGAGCGTCTGATAATGTAGTGTTGGCGCTAGACCAGGCATCTTTAACATTACTCAGAGTCACCTCTTTCGTTGCCCCGGTGATCACCTGCGTTGATGCTGCGGCGCCATTGTTGGTTTTCGCGTTGCTGGTCGGTGGGCCTTCAATCACAGCATTTGAAAGCATGACCTCCCCGCCGTCCATGATCTCCTCGAAAGTGCAGTTCGCCATCAACAACGTCTGCCCGCGATATGACCCCACAAAATAATCGAAGTGGATCAGGTCGTAGCTGTAATACACCGTGTCCGGCGTCTCGATGTTGTAGGTGCTGGCCGTGTTTTTCATCTCATCCAGTTTCTGAATGAAATTGTTCCGGCTCAGCAGGGAGAAATTGGTCAGGTTGGGCAGTGACCCGGAAAAAGCTGTCCACCCTTCAAGGGCAAAAATGATCCTGAGTTCAGACGGCTGTTTCACTTTGTTGTAGGACGTGTACCGCCCCTTTTCTACCGGCCCCTTAGTCACCGCTGCGTCACCGTAGCGATCAACACTAACCCATCCGGACGGGGAGAAAACCTCCTGCCCGGCTGCAGCCGTCAAAAGCGACTCGTCAACGGTGTTATAGGTGATCCGGTAAGTTGGCGACAGGGCGCTGTTAAGGACGGATAACAGGCTTCCTCCCTGAATGGCGGATAGCACTGTCGAGACATTCAGAGAAAACGACATGAGTTATTGTCCTGAGTAACCAGCCAAAAGCATGACACGGTTGTCGCCGTGCTTTTTAATGTCGCTGGTAAGCTGTTCCACGTTCTGGGCCTGGGTGGTGATTTTGGTGCCATAAAACTGATAAGTCGCACCGGACTGCCCTGGCATCGCACGGTCTACGGCCATCCCGGCGCCAGGGCGCATTCCGGCCATGACTTTAGGGACGTAATTGCGAGTTTCCGACGGCAGGTTATCCATGCCTTTCTTCTGGACGTTTCCGAGGCCCCAGTTGTAGGAAGCAAGAGTTTTTCCCAGATCCCCACCTGTGGCATCCATTAACCATCTGAGATATTTAGCGGCGGCCTCTGCAGACTTGTGGGGATCGTAAACATCACGACCTTTGAGCCCCATATCCTTTGCCGTGCCAGGCATGAACTGGAATAAGCCTTTAGCTCCAGCCTTCGATTCCGCAAAAGGGTCGCCACCTGATTCAGTGGCAGCTACCGAAGACAGCAGGCCGGCAGGAAGGCCATATTTTCCCTCCAGTGCACCGAACTCGCCAGCCATGGCCTGAAGAAAAGCCTTTCCTTTAGCGCCCAGACGAGCGGCTTGCGCGTTAAGAGGGACGTTTGGCTGGTATCCGCCAACAATATTTGGCTGCATAGAGGCTGCCCCAGCCGGAGAAATTAATGCATTCACAGCCTGTGAAAGAAGATTTTTAGTTGATTCCCAAAACGAGCGCTCATCCTGATCTTTCTTTCTCTGCTCCGGTGACACCGCTTGCATGTTTTGCTGGTTGTTATACCAACCACCTGCATCCCAGCGCTGTTTTATTGACTCCCAAAGAGAATCAGTATGGTCGGCTTTAGTGGCAGCATTAGATATATTCTGATAAGCCCCCACACCCACAGCACTGGCAGCGATAAACCACGCAGGAGGTGTAAGGGCGAACAATCCAGTAAAAGCCTTTGTAATCCCCATCACCCATGTAGCAACCTTTAAGCCGATGAGTAGCTTGATCGCGTTTTCCCAACCACCGACTTCTTTTGCTGCTTTATCTGCCATCTTTGCGCCGCTCTCAATGGCACCAAAGAAAGCATCGACTTTCTGTTTCATCTCATCAGGATGTGACTTCATCCAGTCTGATAAGTCACGAAGCACGCCGTTGAAGCCACGCACATACGGGATTAGGAAGGTATAAAACTGGTTTTTTGTGGTATCAAGGTTCTGGTTTAACTCTGCCCATGCAGAATTGAATTCCTTAGCCCCGTTTATTGACTCATCAGAAATGCCAGAGTTTTTGGTCAGGCGGTCAACATCAGGCAGGAATTTTCCTTCCTGATTACGTTGGTTGATAGCGTCATCAATACCAACCAACTGAAGAATCTGACGGCGGATATCTGGATCGGTAACTTTCCTTGCCGACTCCAGTATTTTCCTGAACGTGGTTTGTGCTGAGTCGTCCCTGATGTTGAAAGAATCATGGGTCAGTGAATTAAGCCGGATCGCTGCTTCCTGCACTGGCGTATCGTACACTCCGACCTTGGCCAGTTGCTTTGCATTCTGAAACCCCTGCAATGCTGCACTTATTTTCTCGACAGAACTACCGGCCGCCTCTGCCGCCTTACCCACGCCGTCAAGCTCTTTGGCTGTCATCCCCAGCGATTTAGCCTGAATGGACAACTCCATCAGTCCGGAGGTGGTGCTTTTCACAAAGCTTATCAGGCCGCCGGCAGTGACAGTAACGCCAGTCAGTGCCAGCAATTCCGTCTTTATGCTGCTGAAAAATGAAGCGGCTTTCTTGCCCTGCTCCGCCATTTCTTTGGCGGTGTTTTTGGCATCTTCGCGCTGCTTTTTCAGGTCGTCACTGACTTCCTGCTGGCCTTTGCGGAACTGAGAAGCATCAAGGCCCAGCGTAACCAGGAGGGCGTCAATTACCGTTGCTGCCATGATCACTCTCCGCTGCTATGGCTCTATTGGTGTTATCCACGGTCATTATTTCAATCAGCCACCACATATCCTGAACACTGTACACCGTGTCCAGTTCGTGGAGTGTCGCCATTTTCCCGGAGATCACCGCGGCAATAGTGCGCGGTACATTCGCATACTGTATGAAGCCGCGATCTGAATCTTCCGGGACAGATAAGGGGATTTCTAACTTGCGGTGGCTGCTACAAAAGCGATATGGAGTTTGAAGGCTTCGATTTTCAGGCGCGACCAGGTGCTGATTTCTTCGATCTGACCTTCATCAACAAGCGCTGTTTCGATACCGTTACCGCCGAGGAATTTCACGCAACCAAGCAGCTCATCAAGCAGAGGCTTCGACTGTGCGAACGGGACTTTAGCCAGTGAAGTGATACCCCACTGAGCGAGGCCGGCCATGCCGCTGGCCATCACGCTTTCGTACAGCTCGCGTGCTTCTGCGTTATCCTCGGCCGGGGCCGGAGCAACCGCGGCACCGATGGCCGCCATCATATTGTCTGGAACGGTAACCCCGGCGCCAATGACGGCGCACGCCAGGCGGATCGCCCACTCTTCGGCCTTTCTCGCCGGCATTTCGGTGATTTTGAACTGCTTACCCTTGTCACGGTTATCTGCTTCAACCGTGAATACGATGCTTTTACGAGCCATTTTTGTTTCCTGAATGAGTTATCTGGCAATAAAAAAGCCCACCGTAGTGGGCTATCTGTAATGGTGACTTTAGGAGGTTCACGCCTCAAATCCTGGGAGGTACATCTGAACCTCGTCTACCACACGGGCGCGGGCGGCCATAAGCAGGCGCTTTCTTCCACCTGCGCCCCACTTCCCCATTCGACTTGCGCACTGACTAACTTCCTTCGTTTCAGCGTTTATCACATGGTCGATTTTATTTAAGCGGGCCATGGCATCAAATCCCTGACGGACGAGAGACTGGAATGTCTGATAAACACGGATTTCAAACTCAGCACTGAGCCATGCAGCATAGCGAATAGCGACGATCTCCAGAGCCCAGACGCCTTGATTAAGACCACCGTTAACGACCTTAACTGGTTGATTTTCTTCCAGAGTGCATTTTTGCATTCTGGCTAAAGTGTGGACAAATTCCTTAACCTTCTTAGAGCGAAGGAACTGACTCGGGCCCTGATTTTCTTTGGCCTGGCCACTGCATACCGCGGAAGCGTGCAGGTCATTCAGGCTGTAGCGCCCATAGTCATCAACACGAACGGAGACGCCGTTTACTGATACGGTTGGATATTTCATGCGAATTACCTTAAGAAAGCGAACCTGTCACACAGAAAAGCCGCCCCAGAAGGCCCGCCGGCACTAACGGCAGTTCTCAGGATCGCTTTCTGTAAGGTTCCGGGATTATAACGTGCGCGTGTGAAGCGCGGGGAATTGCAGGAATAAAAAAGCCCGGGCTTAGCCGGGCTGATTGTTTACGCTGAGTACCCTGCCGGGGTGACGGTTTCCCACTGGATGAGACCCGTTACCGGCTGAAGCACGCGACCAGCGGATGGCATGCGTCGCGCGCGCTGCAGAATACCGTTGGTCATGATGTACTTTTTACCCAGCGAAGGCAGGATCACCGTGCCATTGACACGCAGTACAGACCGTGTGGTCATCTGCGTGGTTTGCCAGTTGTCGATGTACTTAATCGACGGAGAGGAAGCCGCCAGATGGAATGTCCATGGCAGATCACCATAAACAAAACCACCCAGCAGTTTACCGTCAGCAGTACGCTGATACTCTGCCATGTCGGTATCGCCCATTTCGAAGATGTTCTGCGCTTCGAATTGTTCCAGGTTAAACCCAGACGGGTATAGCTCAGCGATTACCAGCTCAATGATGGCGTCAGCCGACGTAATGTTTTGACCGGACATTACTGCACCTCCGTGCTGTTAACGGTAATACCCTGGATGATCCCGCCGTCGGTGTACCAGAAGTAAACCGTTGGCTTGGTGCGCGAGGCGCGCATTGCCGGGGTGAACGGGCCGATGTAGACGTAATACCCTTCAGCCAGAAGAGAATCCGTAACGTCGACGCCAGCGATGGCGTTAATCTGGTCGATCTGCGACTGGTCAAGGTCAGTGCCCGCCGTCATACCGCCCCACGCCCTGAATTGCTCAATGGTCGGCTTCATGCACGATTCAATGCGAGCTTTTCCGGCTGCAGCATAGGGCAGATTGCTCGCCTGCTGGAACAGCGCAACGAGAGCTGCCTGAAGCTGAGCATTTACCCATACCTGACCAGCCCAGGCGTCAAGCCACGCATAATCACCGGTAATAGAGCCGGGCGCCCACTGATTGGTTTCGACGGCATTCGAGGCATAGTTGCCGTAGAAGTTATAGCCGTTAGCCTTGGCCGCCTCGTAATCAGTATCGTTACTGATCATCGGCAACAGGCCGGACACCTGACGGCCATTCAGCGAACAGCGCCCATTGGCTTGAGTGAAGTTCAGCGCGGCCACAAACCCCATCGCGTTTGCTGCGTGGTTCGGGTAACCATACACGGGACAGGTATCGTTATAGGCGTAGGTGTTGATGATGTCGTACACCAGTGCATTCGAGCTGCCCGCCACGATTGCCGTTCCTGATGCGTCCCATGGGACATAGGCAAAGCGGTGGTTCTGGCTGTTTGTCCAGAGTGCAAACGCATTAGCCTGGTCTTTGGTGACAGCGAACGTCGTGGAGAATGTTACCCAGTCCTGCTCTTTGGCCAGAATGGCAGTAAAGATATCGTCAACCACTGCCGGCGCCGCACCCTGCGAGATCACCGCGCCGGTCGCTTCGGTCAGTTTCAGACCCGTAGCAAGCGTACCTTCATCAGTAAAGGTAATGGTGCTATCCACGCCCGTGGTGGCAGAGGTGATGATAAATTTCTTCAGCACGCTATCCCAGGTCACTACAACCGAGGAGCCAATGCCGGTTTCAATCAGCTCTGCCGCGTTATCAAAACTGGTGGCGCCGCTGAGGTTGATAGCCGCAGAAGTCTCCTCCGTGCCGTCAACGGTCAGAGTCAGCGTACCCGAAAGCAACTTGAGCTGTGCCAGCGTGGTCGCGGCGTGCGATCCGGAACGAAGGAATGCCGCCACTGCTGCGGTATTGAATAGGCTAAAATACAGCTTGCCAGGCATCTGCGTTTTACCGGTGAAAGCGGCGAAATACAGCACCGCGGCGGTGTACTCAATCGACGCGCTGCCGAAGTACGCCTTTACCTCATCCGCACTGGAAAATGAGGGTACTGCACCAACCGGCGCGTATGCGCTGTCGGTCAGGAACAGGCCATTGAGATCAATAGCTGTCCCTGTCGCCTTCAGTACGCCGGGAAGCATCTGGGCGATTTTTGATAGCGAAATTGCCATTTATTATTTCTCCGGAGGAAATCTCACGTCGACCGGCTGCGATATCACATCTGCGCCTGTCATAAACTGCTGAGGAACGCTGACGACAATCAGCGGGTTTGCGTGGAATTCAAGCGTCCAGCGGGATTCCCACTGTTTCTCGCCGTTGATCATCGAGGTTTGCCGCGGGGGGCCGGAATAAAGCGGCACCAGGACATTTGCGTTTTCCCTGAACCAGGTGCATGCGAATTCGGAGCGGGCAATGCGCGAAAAGATGGTGGCATTGTTTTGCGCCTGATCTCCGTAGAAATCGAGCTGACATTGCCATTCATCGATGCGGCGAAGTTCTGCCCGTCCGTAATCACTCACGCCGTCATACTCGTAATTGACAGCACTGGTTGATAGGTCAGTCAGAAAAAGCGGAGTCATGGTAATGAAACCACCTTTCGGCATGGGGGTCTGATTTTGCTGAGTCTGCGTGATCTCTGCGTCCGGGAACAGGGCAGAAAGGAAATCGCCAGTCGCCTTAAACAGATCGCTTTCAGTGACCTGCAGGCCTACGTCAATTGTTGACATGCGATAACCCTCGTCCAGTCCGGCCAGTTTTCAGGCACATCCACAACCAGCCATGTTTCATTGCCGATAACGAACTTATCGCCGCCCTGCTGCCGATCTCTGTTAATCCCGCACCAGTTGCCATCCGTCCAGATACTGACCAGCACACCCTGGATATTCATGTTATCCATGTGCCTGATATCAGCCTGACTCAGCGCCTGCTTTTGCACCATCATCGTTACCGGCGGCGCGAAACCTGGAGAAGTCGAGTAATCCGGGTTTTTGATTGGTCCGATCGAGCGGTAAATCTGCGCCTCGACGCGAGGATTAACCGCACCAATGGCGCCTCGTACTATGGAATGAAGATTCACTCTTTCACCTCGTAGTCGACCGAGTTCAGCATGTGGGCCGAGTCGATTAACGGGTCATTAAACCCTTTTTTGTCGACCGTGCTTTTTGCGTTCGGCGGCTCAGAAAAGGCGATGATTGACGACTGAATCTGCCCCTTGATCCGCTCCCCCATCAGCGCCAGGCTTTTGCGGGCGTCAAAATCGTTTGCCTTCATGAGCTTCCCGAGCTCTCCGCCCCACTCCGGACCATGTTCAGAAATGGTCTTCCTGAAGTACGGCCGGGATGGGATCGTAACGATATGCTCGGGTATCATTACTGACTGCGCGAAATTGGCCTTTGATGGCTTTGCGAAGCGCGAAACACCGTCACGGCGAACGTAAAAGTTCAAATCCCGGGTATGCGCCGGGATTTTTACAGTGCCGCCAAATTCGTTGGTGGCTGCCACAAGTGCTACCGGCGTCCCGTCGGGGTACTTGGACCCTTCAAGGAAGCCCACCTTCAAATCATCGCCAGAGGAAAGTCCCTTTGCGACAGACTGCAGGTGCTCCATCAGCTTATCTCCGCCTGACATTCCATCCATAGCTACCTCCGGATGAATGAACGACGGTTATAATGGCCAGGGTACATCGAAGGGGATGAGCCAGGGACATAAAACCCGGTCCTGTAATGCTTTGTGGCCTCCCAGTAAGCTGACCCGTAAGTAGTCTGCTTATACCACCAGGAGCTTTCGCTTGAGGGCCCTGCATCAGCTGATACTGACACTGACCCCTCCGATGCGCTTGCCACACGGCCAACCAGACCAGAAGCCTTTTCGCCGTTTACGCCTGAATTTAGCGCCGCAATGTGCGCAACCAGCATGTTCAGGAAAAGAGCCCGGATAGAGATATCTTTTACCGGGCTGCTGTCCGTGTTATTCAGGTAAATCGTTGCCTCCGTGAAGTACGCATTAAGTAGCGTTTCACTTACGGCATCGAACTCCGGATAACGCTCACGAAATGCGGCAACATCAAAGACAACGATCGCCATTATTTATTGTCCGCCTTCTCAATGCCCGGGGCTGGTTTGTTCTGATCCAGACCTTCCAGACCGGTTTTCTCCGAAGCGTTTTCATTCGCTTTCGCCTGGGCGCTGCTGGTTTTCGCCTGGGCAAACACCAGCTCTTTGCGAACGTATGGCTGATCAGCATGTACTGCCAGCCACGCCTCAAAGGCTTCCTTGTCCACGTTTTCGGTCAGGCCGTAGCCGCCGAAAACGAGAGAGGAGTTGGAGCCGTTAAGCTCCACTTTGTACCCGCCCTGCTCCAGGATCAGGCCGTTCGGCAGTTTGCATCCTACAGTTACTGTTTCGGCCATGTTACACCCCGATCATGCTGGCAATGCCCAGCGGTTGACGAATGATTGCACCCCAGGTGCCACCGGATTTTTTCTGCCGCCAGGAAGACTCTTCCACCACGACAGCGTGGGCGCGCATCTTCTCGGTGAACGCTGCGTAAGCGGTGTCCTGCTCACCCAGACGCTCAACAATCAGCTGCACAAGCTCGCCTGCGTCGGTGCTGTATTCAACAGCGGTTTCGATACGCATGTTCGGGAAGTTTTTCTTCAGCTGATCGGTGACGTTCACGTTGTACTGGTTCGTCTTGGTCAGGTTGACTTCCATTTCCGGCGACATACCGAGCACCATGCGATCGGTGCGCTCTACGAGGCCTTTGGTCTGAGAGACCAGTTGCTTATAGAGACGACCGGAGATGTCGTCATATACGGCTTGCCCGTCTTTAGTTGCCCAGGTAACGCTACCGCCGGAACCAGTCGCCGCCGGCGTCACCGGAGCGCTCAGAGACGGATCGTTGAGCAGACCGTAGTTTTCCAGCCCGGCGATGCCGTAGAAGTAGGACTTGTTCTGGAACTTGTTCAGTACAAGTGCAGAGGCCACGTTGAGCTCGGCGGCATAACCGATACGCCCGGCGCCATACATGTCCAGCTCGCGTTCACCCCAGCGGGTGTGAGTCTGATAATGGAACGACTGGCGCGGTACCCAGTTGACGTTGGCGGACGTCATTCCGTTGTTGTTGAAGTCGCCGTAAGCGCTGGTTTCACCAGTCGACTCGACGATCGGGAACTGCGAGGTCAGCGTCGTCCAGTCGCCTTTTTTCACTTCACCGATAATCTCGGCAGCCTTCATCGGCGTTACGAGAACGCGGATAAGTTCCGGATCGACGTAGTTAGTGAAGTAGGCCGGGATACCGGCGTTATTCGCAGTAACCATTTGCGGCTGGGCATCCATCGCCAGCGCGAAATTCTCCGCAAACTCCGGCTTCAGGTAGTCCTTCGCGCCGGGCAGCACAATGCCATATTTCCCGCTGGCTGCGGCGTAGTGTCGCTGAAATTCGTTCATTACTTGCTCCAGGTGCTGATTTTGACCAGCTCGCCAGCGTCACAATCGCTTGCGGCATAGAATGCGGTCTCGATAAAACCGGCCACGGTTGCGCCGGCTGCGGCGACTTGCACCTCACCGGTGGTCAGGGATGCAAAAACCTTCTGCCCCCGGGTGGCAGCGGTTGATGTTTTGGCCCAGAAGTCACCGGCTACCATCAGGGTGATTTCGCGGCCGGGCTGGATAAGCATGGATGCCTGACCCAGCCAGATGGTGATCGACGCCTGACCGTCACGATGGACAAAGCCAGACGGAACACCGCTACCGGCATTGGAAGCCACACTGTCAACATCCCAGGCAAAGCGGCCGACAGTCAGGCCGTCATTGCCAGCAACCAGAGCGCCCTCGCCAGCCTGATAGGTCGCGTGAGGGTTGGTGCCAGCAAAGGCCCCTTCGACACCGGGGGCCGGATACTGGTTAATTCGTGTCTGAAAACCTGCCATGTTAACCTCGTTTCAGTTTGCCAGCGGTCGGGAATGCTTTTTCGAACTCACTGACGGAAGCGGAATCCTGCGCAATGACAGGGCGTGAATTTTCTTTCTGGCTGATCGCCATTTTGACCATCGCCGGATAAGCGGACGGGTGAACGCCGGCGATATCCACGCCGCTCTGTTCAAGCGCGGTGCGATAGACATCTTCGGCTGAGTCCATGGCAACGACGTCGCCGATCAGCGGGCGCACAACCTGCTCGGCTTCACGGATTTTCCGGAAGTTTTCCGCAGCCTTTTTAGTTGCGCTGTCGGCTGCCAGACGAATCGCAGAGTCCATCGCTGTTTTGGAGACTTTGTCGTCTTCTTCATCGTCTTCATCTTCGGCGGTTTTCTTCTTGTCCTTGTCTTCTTCGTCGTCCTCATCGTCCGCCGTTTTTTTCTTGTCCTTCTCGTCGTCGTCTTCGTCGTCGGCGGTTTTGTTTTCTTTTTCGTCTTCCTTTTCGGCCTCATCAAGAGCCAGAAGAGCTTTGCGGACTTCTGCCTCCAGATCTGCATCCTGCGCCAGAAGTGGCTTAAGGGTGGCGCGGATCGCCGCTACCTTATGTTTACGCATGTGATTAAGCTCCGGTGGTAATGAATCTGCGACCAGTACATCTGGCCCTGCGCGGCCGTCAGGGACCAGCGCTTCGTGGTTTCCGAAAATGTCACGCATAACGCCGTCATAAGGCTCGCCGTCAGGGGTAACACCCGGGGTCATGTCTGCGACGTACTTGTACGATGCAGATAGCTCTCGCTGCTCTCCGCTCTCAATTCCAGCAATCGCGCTGTTATCCCAGATCGACATACCAACCGTGAGATACGTGCCGTCAAACTCCGCATTGGAGTGCGTCACGCCAACACGAAATTCATTTGGCGGGTCGGTGGGAAAATCGGGGATGTGCTTGCTGAGCACGGGGATGTTATTGAAGGTTTTGGCTGCTTTCCGGAGTTCGTCCGGGTGGCGCCAAAGCCGGTAAAGTTTGTTGGGTTCGAGCCCAAGCTCTTCGCTTCTTGGTATCTCGCGTCCGTAGTAGGCGTTGACGTTTGCCTTGCTAATATTCGTTCGTGAAATCTGAAGGCGGCCATTTGCATCGATGGTGCGCACAGAGGCGCGATCGAAAGCTAAGCACTCTGTGGGGTTCATTGCTCAATCCTGTTTTGAAAGCCCTGGAATGACAGCCTCCCAGGTGCAACGACAATTTGGTAATTCGCCTGGCATGATGTGCTCGCCATCAATGAGCATCCCCTCCGAGAGGTCGAAAAGCCTGCCATTAGCTTTCACATGGGACTGGCGAGGCTTTTTGCCTGCGTGGGAGTGCTTCCAGATACCTTGCGTAATGCCAAGCGCCTGCTGCCGTGCCGACTGAACGACTGAGGTAGCCTTGTTGTTCTGATCTCGGGCAATGAACGCCGCACGGCGCCGGGTAATCCCGTATCGCTTCTGGAGTTCATCAGTGAGATAGGACAAGTCGCGCCCACGCGCTACCGACCGCATAACCAGCCCTTCCACCTCAGTGAAATACTTCTCGGGGATGGATCGGATAAGGCCGACATTCTCGGCGATAGTCGCCTGAAGAGCGTTATTCATCTGCGAGGTCATCTTGAACTCGACAGTAAACCCCGCATCTTTGAAGGCTGTGGCCAGTGACGCATCTGCGTTCTTCATGGCGTCGTTAGCGAACCTGTCTGCCAGCTTTTGCGCCATGTCATCAAACCGCCGAGTCCAGCGCTTAGCCAGTTTCTGCATGGCATTACGCATCATCACTGCAGGTGATGCATCCATGGCGACAGCCGCGCCGCTGGCCCGATAGTTTGCAGACAGCCAGTAGACAACAGATGCCTGCATTTCCTGCACCTGCTTATCAAGCTGTCGGCGGTACCATGCTTCGACGCCAGCGTTAGGATGAACCGCCCTTATCGTCAGGGTCTGTTTCTTCCTCTTCGTCGTAGTCGTCTTCGATTTCGAGGTCATCATTCAGGTCCAGAGAGTGATAGGGCGAGTCCGGGTCACCGGCGATTTTTTCGCGGACTTCGTTGCCAGAGAGCACGCTGGCGGCCACATAGACAGCGTCCGTGTCAGCGTCTACTTTGCGAATTTCCGCCCGCTCTTTAGCGCTCATTTCGTACAGCGGCTCAAAGTCGAAGGTTATGCCGTCGTCAATATCCCCGAACTCAGAGAGCTGAATGATGTCCATCACACGCTTCAGGTTGTCTTTAAAAACAGACTGCTGCAGAGCGTGAATGTAGTCGTAGAAAACGCGGATTTCGCCGTCAGACGTTGCGTTAAGGCCATTTGGAGTGATGCCCAGCAGTTTGACGAGCGGGATGCTCGAAACCGCTGACATGTGCTCCTGCGATTGTGCCTGCAGGGCATCCAGACCGTTAAGCGGGGCGTTAACGAACTCAACCGTTTCTGGCTGGGTAGGGTTGTTGTCTTTAGCGAATGCGCCACGGTTATCACGGCATCGGTTGAAGACATCAAGCCTTGCCAGAAGGCCATCTGCCGCCCCGCCCTGCAGAATCGTGCTCATATTTGTTCCGATTACCGGAACAGAGAACGAGTGAATCATGTCGCTGACGCTGTCGCGGGTGCGAAGCCAGTTATTGACGTATGGCTCGGCAATCTGCGAGAGAGACAGGCCGCGGAAGTTATACGATGCTTTCAGCAGATCAGGTACCTGCCGCGAGACGAAATCAATCATCCGGCTTGCATGTACGGTCCGGCCCATGACAAACCACTGAGTCGGCTTGTAGAAATCCGGGCTCAGCGGGTTGTCGGAGTTATAAATCCCCGGATAGGTCCAGATAGGCTCGATGACCCTGAACCCCTGCAGGCTGCCTTTCGTGATCTTCTTGTCGCTCATGAAGAGCTTCGATTGCAGCTCGTTGTCGTCCATCCATGCGGAGATTCCCCGCGGCGAACGAACGTCGATATAAATCTGGCCGCCGCCAAAGTAGCCGTCATGCTCTGCGGCTTCTTTAAAGCGCTCGCGCACCTTAAACCGCTTCATGGCCTCTTCGAGCTGTTTTACCCGATCCGCCTTGTCTTCATCGCCGACAGTTTTGAGCTTTATCCATTTGCGGGTCATTTCTTCCGCGATGGTGCCAACCATCTTGCGATATTCAGGCTTTTGCGCCAGCGTGGCCAGGTACGGATAGCCAGGGAAGCTATCAAAGTCACCGTAGCCGTAACCGCCATATGCTGCATTGAGGTCATCGTAAGGCGTGGAGTCCATTGCCAGAATGGCGCTTTTGATAGACTCTGGGATCACCCCTTTCGGCGGCTCGTAGCGCTGAAACTCTCTTTTCGGTAATGCACGGACTTCGGCCACGGCCTCTGGTCTGATCCCGACCTTCGGTGCTTCAGGTTCTTTTGCCGGCTCAGGCGCGGCGACTTCTTTCTTTTTAAACCACCACACTTAAATTCTCCTGAGTTGATTCGGGTCGATAACCATCGGCTGCGGGCCGGAAATCAGGTTGTCGTCGATTGCGTCCATCCAGGTATCGAGGATGTCGTCGTTGTCGTGACTGTCATCAGCGGAGAAAGCAGCGCATTCCGTCATCGCCGTCAGAACCCACTCCGTTGAGCCTGCGATCGTGCCGTCCTCGTAGAAGATGCTGGAAAGCTTCTGTCCGTCGTCGGTGTGCGTCGCGGGGACAAACACTTTCCCGGTTTTGATTTGGGGGATGACGTTAAGGCAGCGAACAAGCTTGTTCTGCCCGGTGCCGCGCGGAATTTCCCTCACCGGGATGGCGAGTTGTCCTGGGGTCTGGCTACGTTTTTTCAGAGTGGTGATGAGGCCCTGTCCGGCCTGCTTCTCTTCAATGGCCATATGACGCAGCGGCATAACCCGCATGGAGCCAGAGAGGCGCCATTTTTCCCAAACCTCTTCCGCTTTCTTCAGGAGGTCTTCCGGGTCCCATCGACCGCGAACGACGTCGATGATGTACAGATTCCCGTCCACGCCCATTCCAGCCAGCGTAAACACGGTGTAATCCAGCCAGTCCTCTACCTTCCCGCTGTTCGTATCGACGTACACGGCACGGTGCGTAAGCTTCGGCAGGGTGGTGTACGTTCTGAACCAGCTGGTGTCGATGATCCCGCCAGTCAGCGCCATTGGGTTTTGCTGGTATTGCGAAAGGAAGGTATAGCGATCCTTTTCCCACAGCTGCAGGAGGTCGTTAACGTCTTCCATCTGCGGCCAGTAGGACCAGTAGCGAACGCCACCAACGACCACAGAATCGGTATCTTTGACCGTTTCCCAGCACAGCGAACGCCATGGCTCATCGAGCGACTGGATGTACTTCTCGTCGATCATGGCCGGTATGGCGACATGGTGAAACGGCACGCCCATTCCGCCGGCAAGCATGAAGCCTGTTGCATCGTCGGTGTGCAGGCGCTGCTGAATGCTCACAAACGGAGTCGGGTGCTCTTTCGACTTATCGCCGCGACGTGAGCGGATGGTGTTTACCAGCAGCGTATTCGCGCTTTTGCGTCGGGACTCGCTGAGCATGTCCACCGGCTTGTTGTAGTCGTCCAGCATCACCATGCCGGAGAACTCTGGTCCGTAGTATCCACCACGACCACCGGTGATCTGCCCGTTGCTTGAGCGCGATACCGTCTGTCCTATAGAGCGCCCTCGCTCGTCCTTTATCTCCCACTCTTCCGCCTGGTTGACACCAAACGAGCAGGGCCAGAACTCCTGATATTCACGGCTGGCGATAATGTCGCGGGTGCGCCGGCTGTTACGCTTTACCAGCGTGTCAGCAAAAGAGATATTCAGGTTGCGAAAGCGTTTAAGCCGCTTCTCCTGCACCAGGGCGTTGACATACGCCGGGAAGTGGATGGAGAAGAACTCTGTTTTTGTACCGCCGGGCGGGATGTTGATAATCAGGTTTCGCGGGACAAGGCGCCCGGCAAGCAGATCATCAATTTTCGAAGCCATCAGGCGGTGATGCCAGTTAACCAGCAGCCGATCGCCCTGAATCAGCTCGAACCATATCCGGGTGAAGTTCAGGAATGACTTCGTGGACTTTGAACGGATCATCACGCGCTCCGGGAATGACAGGTCATCCCATTCGATAATTCCGCTCATATCAGTCCAGCCCTTCTAGCCTTCCCTCCAGCTTCTGCTGGGCCTCCGCATAGTCTTCAGCGGTGTACGTCACCTGATTCAGTGGGCCGCCGTCTTTACCGGTCAGCTCGACCTTTTGCTTGTTGCTGTAGGCATCGCCAACCTCTTTTGCCGCTTGCTCCAGTAACTGAGCTGTCATGCCGAGGTTTTTCATACCTTCGGCAGTCGTAGACATTCGCTGCAGGACGCGCAGGCGATAGGCTTTGTTGGCGATCGGGATGTCAGAGATTTCGTTGAGGAATCGGTCACGGGTGCGGTTGAAAAGGTCGACCCATTTTTGAGCCAAACCTTTCCCAGCTACCTTTGTCGGGTCATGCGATGCCACCTGCTGGCGCGTCACCTGAACCTTGAATTCTTTTTGTACGGACTCGACGATTTGGGATGGCGTATCAAAGCAAGCGAGCTCTTGAACGATAAAGGCTCTCACTTCTGGTTTTAGTGCAGCCATAACCCACCGTCCGTATAAAGCAGTATAAAATCACGCCAGTTTCAGCATGCATGTCCCGCATGCTCTGGCAACATCGATATGAGCAACCTCCGCCGGCCTGTTCGCCGCATCCACCATTTCCTGCACGTCTTTGCTGGCGCCGTAACGCCGGACCACTCCGACGAATTCCTCTACGTCATGGCCGCGAAGTTTGAGCACCGGCATCCCGGTCTCTTTGTTGAACTTCGGCGCGCCATAGTCATCAGTTGCCTGGGCGATGTGGTAAAGCTCATGCTCAACCAGAGCGCAGAACTCCAGATCGTTGCATTGCTCGCAGTAGTCAGCAGCCAGGGTGATGATGAACTTTGGTATACGACCGAACCATTCATGCATCTGCTGTTCCATGCGGGATTTCTGCCAGCCGCCGGCGCGCATCATTACCTGCTCACACTGGCCCAGTACAATGCGCCCGCTTTTGGCGAATGAGCCAGAAGCCCACATGAACGCGACATCAGCGTCGACCAAGTGCGTATGGTCAGGGTTATGGATTTGGCCCTCTTCGGAGAGGATGTTCTGATTTACCCATTCGCCGATTTCGGTGGCAGGGATCAGCCGGGTATAAGGCAGCCAGTTTTCGCCAGTGAAGTTGACGGGAGGGAATGGTCTGCGATTTTCATTTTCAGTCATGCAGAACAATCCTCTGGTTTACTTTGATACTTCCCCGGTCAGTTAACCCTTAACCAAGGGTCAACGTAAGGGGTATCAAGATACTTGTCTTTACCGTGATTCTCATGAAAACAGAAGTTGCGATCAGCGCTCTTTCTCGCCTGAGTGGCGTCTTCTAATGTATTAAATAAACCAAGCCTAATGCTTCGGCCTTTTGTTTTTATGAAGGCGGCCCACTTCCCGCTCCTCTCATCCCTTCTTACTCCATTGATACCGCTAATGTTCGTAGAGTGCATGGATTGGTTTTTCTGGTTCTGGGCGTGAGTCACTAAGCGCAGATTTACTTTCCTATTGTCGTGTCGGATGTGATTGATATGGTCAATAAACATTCCATCTGGAATGGGGCCTTCATCGAAAATCCAGATTGCCCGGTGCGCTAGGATTTTCATTTCCCCAGAGCTAACCACTACGTATCCAGATCCATTGATTCCCCCGGCCACTTTGCCGGAGAACTGCAAGTTCCACATCCGATAGGTGAAATCGTTATTGAAACTTTCTCTGCTGCGAGGTAGCCAATAAAGCTCACCCTTTTCAGGGTCGCACGTAAAAACCTCAGATAGCTCTGATAATGAATAGTCCATTGCTTTTCCTTTCGGTGGTGAGCCTAAGTTCACGCGGATAAAAGCAGCCCACAGAGTGAAAGCATTACTGCCTACCCCATAGACTCACCCCGCAAGGCTCTGTGGTTATGTTGCCCCGTGACGGGCATTCAGAATATTAAACTGGTACTTATTGGAGGAAGGGATTAAAACCCCGGGATTTTTGATAACTCAAAAAAGGTTATTGAAATAAAACTCTGTCAATGGCGCTTTTATGGCACCATTTGCAGAACTTTATAATTACACCCGCTTGCCAATTGCAGGGCTAATCCGGATACACTTCTTAGTGAGCCAGCCCCAGCGCAAAAGCACTGAAAGGATGAGCAGCGGCTTCATGTATGGGCGAAGCGTAATTTCCGCCATTAGGATTCCAGTAGTGCGCATATGACTCACCTCGTTGTGACATTATCGAGCCACCTCTGGAAGTGGCTCTGTAATGCCCGATCAGTCCTTAAAGAACTCTTCCGTGTGAATGCCGATTTCACCAGTAAGCAGATGAGCACTGGTCGTGTCGATGCTCACTGATGTATGAGGGTTGGCGTTTTCGTTAAGCCATTTGATTACCGGCTTCACTACGTCTTCGAAGGAGGAGCTGCGAGCCTTATTAACGTCGGATACGTGGCACTCGCCAAGGCATGGGCCTTTATCGGCAAAACAGTTTACGCAGGCGTGATCGTGGATTTTCTCAGGGACGCTAAAAGTCTCATGAAAACCATGACCGTTTTGGTACCAGCGCCAACAAGCGCGATATTCATAATCGACCGCCTCGTCATGCAACTGCCAAAGCAGATCAGGATTGCGAATGAGCTCATGGCAGATTTTAGGCTGATAGCCTTCCCCAATGGCCTGCTTGATATATTCAATCATGGCCTCGCGTGAGGGTGGCTTAGTCTGCTCTTCCTGAGTCCCGTCAGTTTCATCGTCACCTTCATCTCTCTCATACACCGGGATGCATAACACGCCGTCAATGAGGTGGTCTCGGAAGATACAGGTTTCCACTGAGTCAGGCGCCGTAAATAGTTCGATGCTGAGCCCGGTTCCTAGCTTGATATTGGGTTTGTCTTTTGAATACCCCTCAAATAACAGGGTATCGTCTGGATTACGGCTGCAGAGAGCGCCGGAAGAATGAGAAAGTTTCAGAAGCTGAACTTTCCAATACTTAATAAGTTTCATGCTGTTTTCCTTTAGATGTGAGCCTGTCGTACAGGAACGCCGCCCGAGAGAGGTCGCCACCTTTAACGGCGTTCCTCAGGCTCACGACTGAAAGACTCTCGATGGTTTGCGTGTACGATACGCATTAAAAAGCCCCGCTATTGCGAGGCTCGTTTTTTCTCTGCTTGCCTGATATCGGCCTTATCCCGGTTGCACTGCCCCAGCGCTGATAGCAGACTGACGTTTAAATCAAGGCTCTGGCCCCAGGTCAGGTTGTCAGGGATTTCCGGTTGAGGGGTGTCAGCCGTCAGGCTGCCCGGTAACGGGACCACCGGCACTTTGACGTAGACCGTTCGCGTATTGTTGCAACCGCTTAACTGCGCCAGCAGGCACAGGGCGATTAGTGCAATCATCATTCGCAACAGCAACCCGGATATCAGCCGAGGCTCCCGATGCGTCCAGTGCGATCTGCTCTTTTGCATGCTGATTGGCCTCGACGATGGTGTTGAATATGGTCATGGTAGTCAGAACGTTGGATGTTATGGCCTGAGCTGCGTTTACCTGCTGTTCGGCTCCATCGGCTCGCTGCTTTTCCTGCTCGGCTTTGCCTTTGTAGTGGCTGACAGAGATAGCCAGCGCACCAATCAGCACGACCATGAGCGCCGGCAGCCAGAACTTTTTAACCAGCGCCAGAATGGCTTCGGCTGTCATTGCGGCTTACTCTGGCTAACCAGACGGCCAACAATACCGCATGCAGCGATTACCGCCGTAATGGTGCCCATCGCTCCCGGCGGGATTGCGGTCTTGAGGTCTGGCGGTAGCTCTGCCCATACCGTGGGGATAATCCCGGCCAGCACCAGTGCATGCATGGAGAACCAGCGCCATGCGCTTTTCCAGTCATCAACGAGTTTCATGAGAGAAATACCTCACGCTCTGCCTTGCGGCGATTGGTGAGGCCAGCCATTGCCTTGCCGCCTGACCGGTTCCAGCGAAGGAACTCATCAGCTGCGCCTTTCACATCACCTGCATTCAGCTTCTTCATAAGCGTTGAGGTGGATAGCGCTCGCGTACCGATGTTATAGGCAAGCGATACAAGCGCGTCATACTGGTTCTGGGTAACGGTAACTTTGAGCATCTTGCTTACCGCCTGGTCAAAGCTCACCACGCCAGTGCGCAGAAGGCGATCCGCCGTTGCGTCGTCAATCTTCATTCCGGGCTTGATAGGCTTTCCGTCTACTTTTCCCGTCCAGCCGTAGCCAATCGTCCAGGGATCACCGCCGGTGCCCGGGTCGGGATATGCGGTTAACCGACAACCCTCAAATCGCTTAATCAGCGCGATACCGTTATTACTGATTTGCATCTTTAATCCCCGTCAGGCGCTCCCAGAAATAGGTCAACGCTACGGAGCCCATCGCGCCGCTTATCCCCGCGGTTGCCAGAATCATGTAAATGCTCAGTCCGCTTTCAATGCTCACCAGGCCAGCAATAACGCCGGTAAACCCTGAAACCACCATTTGGGCAAGAGCATTGATCAAGCTCCATGTTGCCTTGCTCTGCTTCACATCTATCAGGTAGCGGACAAGTCCACCCCAGCAAGCAATGATCAGCAGAACCAGCCAGGACATCCCGGCAATGCTCTCTTTGTCTTGCATACGCTTAGCCATAGTTACCGCCTCCGATGA
Source organism: Klebsiella sp. 64 (assembly GCF_018223915.1). NCBI lineage: Bacteria > Pseudomonadati > Pseudomonadota > Gammaproteobacteria > Enterobacterales > Enterobacteriaceae > Klebsiella > Klebsiella sp. 64. The sequence continues at coordinate 214,770 of NZ_JAGRQZ010000018.1, read as the reverse complement.
AAGATCGGGAAGCTGTGTGTGAGAAGGTCAGGGCCGTCGGGCTGATTTACCAACAAAGCGTCGAGGGTGATACCCGCGACCCTGAAAATTAATTTCTATTGAACTCGCCAAAATATTTTTTAGCTGCTTCTTGATATGCGTGATGAGCCTCCAGCTTGGTATGAAAGTTACCCAAGCTGATTGCTTTTTTATTTACCACTATTCTTGCTCGCCAAGGCTTTTCTCTTTCGCCAGATTCAAAGCAAACTCCCTTAAACCCAGATTTGTTATTTTTGTATTTGGGCTTGTTCTGCCGATTCTGATTTATGGTGCAGAGCCTGAGATTTGCTATCCTGTTGTCGCCCTTATCACCATTGATATGGTCAATTTCCATGCCTTCAGGTATTTGCCCGTTTGCAACTATCCACATGATTCGATGAAGACCGACAATGCGGCCCAGAGCACAAACCATGTGGTAGCCGCAGTTATTGATACTGACAGGTACTTCTCCTGCTTTTGCTACGCCAGAATTTATAGCGCGCTTGATTAACCCATTCTCAGGGTCGCATTCGAAAAACTTCTCAATATCTTCTTTTTTTGGATCGTTAGGAATTGCGTTTACCTTCTTTGAGATGAACCTTTGTCGCATAGGAAATCAGCCCGTCGAGGCTCGCCAGCACTAACTGACTTCCTCAAAGGCTCATTTCAAAGTGATTGGTTCGACGTTATTTGGATGCGCATGCGAAGCGCGAAAAAAAACCCGCTCAAGGCGGGAATATGAGGGTGTGGCAATGTCGGCATCATGGCCGAAGGTACCCTGGCTGGGTTTGGTACTAAATAGATTCAACTTTACCGCAGCGATTGCATCGCGTAATTGTCTTTAATGGCATGTATTTGCATTCATCTTCCACAGTATCAACATGCCAGTCATGTTGACCGAGACAGCAAAATCTGTCCTCAATCATGATTGCGAAGATGACTGTGGGAGACCAAAAGCAAAAAAACATCCATAGCCATAATAGCATTCTATGCGGCCTTCTATTTGGTGCCGGGTAAAGGAATCGAACCTCTGACGCGCAGCTGACAAGGCTGCCGTTCTGCCACTGAACTAGACCGGCGAATTTGGTGGAACCCGATGGAATCGAACCATCTCCTAATGCTCTTCAGGCATCCGCGCGAACCATCTACACCAGAGTTCCAAAATTTTGCGGGACAGGAAGGATTCGAACCTTCGACCATTCGGTTAACAGCCGAACGCACAACCGCTGTGCTTCTGACCCTGAAATGAAAAAGCCCAAGGCGTTAACCTCGGGCTTGAATTCTTTGTGTGTCGACAATCGAAGCTATGGCGACAATATCAGATTTACATGAAATATATGCCTTTCAGTTCGGTTTTGCAAGACTTACATCTAAATTTGTCGCCTTTTGTTGTGAACGTGATCGCGTTACCGATATGAGAGCGTCGCTATCAAGCTTCACAAAACTGCTGCGCAGCGCCAGCCAATGAGGAAGGTAGGTTTCTGTCCATGTGGACTTTGCTACACCAACCAGCTCCGCCAGCGACTGGTATTCATAAGTCTCCCGGCCAGCCAGTTCTGCTTTGACATCCTGGGCCGCCAGCCATGTCAGTTTCTTCAGCCGCTCCATCGTCTTGCCGGCCACTTTCTTAGAGCCGAGTTGATCACGGAATCCTACCCATGCCCACTGTGTTATCGCTACCTGATATTCAAAGCGGATATTGTCGCTGTAGTTCCAAAGCAACCAGGCTTTCTGATGCTCTTCCAGCGACAGCAGAGCCCTGCGCCAGCTGGCCGTCGAATACTCAACGGGAAGAACGAGGGCGATCGATGAACCCTTAGCGCGCGACTGGCTGCCGCTCATCGGCGGCCCATCCGGGTTAACCATTTTTTGCTTCGCCTCGCTATACACCTTCTTCCTTCCCCGGCTGCGCGCCGTAGCGGTGAATTGCGCGTTCTCTGCAAAGGCTACCAGTTGCCCTTTCGTCGCACCGCTCAGATCGGCAGTGGCCACTATCAGCTGCTGGCGAACATATTGGAGGTATTGGGTATTGATCATGCTGTCTCTCCCCGGGTCTGATAGATGCGAACGAAATTTCTCAATATGCGGTAGTCAACCAGTACAGTGCCGCGGCTACGCAAGAGCCGGAGCTTTTGCCATCGGTCGCGGATGAGTTCGATAACGTCTCGGCTCATTTGGCCTCCGCCATAAGCTGGTCATACGTCAGGTATAGGCCCCAGCAGCTAAACAGCACATGCGCCTTAACGACGGCCATCTCCTCGTTGTTCCACCGGCAGAACCATCTGATCGCGCCCATAACCTCGCTCTCTATCTGATGCGATCCGTTCAGGTGGATGGGATAGACCACGTCATCAAAAACAGCGGCGGTGGACATTGGGTATTGGATTTTTCTCATGCGGCCTCCCGTTGTTTTATGAGCGCACGGCGTAGCGCGCTGTAATGGCGCCTGATGCCTTCCAGTTCTTCGATGGTGTATCGGTGAGGGGTGTTGTTGTTTTCGAGCGCCTCGACGCGCTCAGCGCCGATTTTCTCTACCAGAGCAATGCGGTACTGCTGCTGATTCCCTGACATCTGCACGTTGCAGTGATGGCACTGCTTGTGAATATTGTCCTCGTTGTAGCGCAGGTGTGATGCTTTCCCGCGGGAACGGTAATGCCCGGCCTCCCACTGAACCGTTTCGAACGTGCCGCAGCTGATGCACGGCAGGTCGTGGTCACGCTCGCGGATATAGTCGTTAACGACACGTTGGGTCATGTCTTCCCAGTGCCGTAGAGGCTTCACCGCGGCTTTGCGCTTGCGCCAGGCTGCGCGCTCTTTCTTCTCTTTTGCCTTGGCCTGCTTATCGCGCTTCTTCTCAAGCTCCTGCATGGCAAATTCAGCGCCATGCTCAGGGCAGCACCAACGATGGTTTTCGAATAATGGGGTGAATTTTGCCCGGCAGATTTTGCACCGGCGCTGAGTTCGTTTAAGCATGCTCACCACCCTGGATCTGCACCAAGGTCAGGCGGCCGCAGAACACGGCCCCAGTGTCGATATACATCTGGTTGGCGTACTGACTTGGCTGATGCGTCGGGGTGTGACCAAAAATAAACAGGTCTGCACCGGATATTTCATTCACAATCCCATCCTGAGCCGCGCTCACTCGCTCACGATTCCAGATGACCTGTTCTGCATCGACGGGCTTGCCATACGCATATTCGTTATGCGGGTAGTCAGCATGGCAGACCACCACCCTCTTACCCTCGGTCATTACCTCGATAATGAGTGGCATGGTGCCAACCAATTTGACCAGCTCGATAGCCTGCCGTTTTTTGTCGTAGTCAAGGTTAAAGAACCATCCGCCACCGTTAGCGAGCCAGTGATACACGTTCCCGGAGGAGGATAGTCCGTCGAGCATCATCTGCTCATGGTTCCCTCTTACAGCCATAAACCAGGGCATTGCGATTAGCTCAAGGCATTCGACGTTTTCCGCCCCGCGATCGATAAGGTCACCTACTGAGATCAGCAGATCACACAATGGGTCAAAATGGACCCTTTCCAGCTCGTTCATCAGCAGCGTATGGCACCCATGCAGATCGCCAACAACCCAGATGTTGCGCCAGATTGCGCCATTAATGCTTCGGTAGAGGCTCATGCAATTTTCCTTCTGGCAGCGCGGCGCAGCCAGCGGACATCTGCCAGGTGAGCCGTATAATGAAAGGTAGGGATATCGGAAGGCTTAACTTCGACCTTGCGCTTGCGGCGAGCAGGAACGCGGAAGATGCCGCGATCCATTACTTTGGCGAGAAGGCTGCTCATCAGGCCTCCTGCTTTTGCTGCAGTTGCTGATATTCGCAACCGTGTGGAATGGTGAGAGCCAGACCAAACTGAGCGCACCAGGCCTCTACTTTGGTCAGGAAGATGTGCATTTCGCCGGTATCAAGATCGGAGGTATGCCGGGGTTCCCAGGTTGTGGTTTTCTCACCGGTGATGAAGTCGGTGTATGTCACCTCTTCGCAGCCGAGATAGGTCTTTTTTAGGTTCCGCTTAACCCACTCGGGAGTTGCGTCGGTACGTCCTGAGTTAATCAGGTATTCGCTGATTTCCGCGTACCACATGTGACTGAGTGCGTTCTGGCTCAGGCTGCGTTTTTCACGCCACTCTTTGACCTGCAGGCGAAGACATTTCCCGTCAGAGAGCTGCTCCTGAAGAATCTTGCCTATAGCGCTGAAGTTGCCGCTGTGCAGTTTGATGCCGCATTGAGGGATGTTCACGCTTCACCTCCGAAGAGGCCAAACTCTGAATGCAGAAAATCGCCGGTGGATTTCGCCATCGGTGACAGGGATTGCTGTAAGGTTTTGTGCGCCATGTGTCCCCACTTGGCGCCGGAAGTAAGTCGTCAGTTGCTCAGGCTGACGAGGTAATTATCGCCCGTTACGGGGATAAAAGCAAAATGAGCATATACGAGAAAACCCCTCCGGAGAGGGGTTTGATTTCAACTGAAGGCTTTGCGTTCTGCGGGGGTTACCGTTAAGCAGCCTCACGTGCCTGACACATCTCTGCTCACCAGAGCCTCAGCATGCCGCGGAGTTACCCACATGGTAGATATTTGACGACAAAAGCCCTTTTTAAGGTTTTACCAGACTAAATTTTATTGTATCCCGATATACCCCTGGATGGCCTAGCATAAACTTACACTTTTTAATAGCAACCTCAGCTTCCCTGAAGAAAACCTCATCGCCCGTTATGTCTACTGAGTACACATCGCCTTTATCATTAACCCACGCCGCATAATCGACACTCCCTTCAATTCTCAATGCCTGAGCCTTGACTGGCATCACTGGCGCAGGACAGCTTATGCGAACAGGTACTATTTCTTCTTTTTTTTCAATAGCAAGCGCCACGTTTGATACAAGGACAGCACAAACCAGAAGCAATGTTTTTTTCATAAACGATACCAATTGTTGTTTTCCTTGCGTCCAAAGTTCACTAATGTGCATTTTACACGTAAAGCCGGAGGGAGAGGCTCCACTTCGACACAAGCCCCCTCTGGTGTGGAGGGGATTATATAGCATCAAGTAGATGGGTGCGCGGCTTTGCGTCTGCGGGGGATTTAGGCATCGCCAACTTCCTCAAGAATCTTTGAAGCATCGATTTTACTAAGGCGATTAACCATGGCTTCCATCTCCCTGCGCATGATTTTTTGAAGCACCCTATCTCTTCTGAAATGGCAAGGTTGTGGCCTGTGCTTACGCTTTTCACGAAACGGAAGAGATGATGATTGCCAGTATCGCTTTCTGAGCGACCCAGACTGCACCATGTCAGACCTGACGATTTCGCCTACCGTACTAGCCCTCGGCATCACCTCACCTCCTGCGGCCCGGCCGGCAGCGGCATCCAGTGGGTTACGGTGACAGGAATGACGTTATCAATTGGCTCTTCACTTCCGCTCCATGAAACATCCTGCAGCCATAACTGACCATTGAATACCGCATGAATCGGCTCATCCTCTGCCGGGAAGCACAAGACCTTAACGCCGACTTCCGGCATCCGCTCGCTTACCGGAATCCATTTGCCCGGCACAGTAACGACGCTCTGCACCGGGTTGAGAGCGGGGGTATCATGCTGCGCGGCTGCGAGCATGGCGGCGCGGCAGGCGTTCCAGCCTGCCTCATATGCCAGATTGCTCGGCGTAGAGACGGGGGCAACACATTCAGGCGGCACTACCGGCGCTGGCTGCGCTGGCGGCATATCTGGACCTTTGCGAATAGCTTTTGCCAGCTCGATAGGGTCATCGTAAAGCCAGTCTCCGGTCTGAGGGTGATTGGACTCTGCCAGTTGAGCGGCCCACTCCAGACCGTCTTTGTGCCCCTGCAGGTAGTCAAGAGGCAGTTCAACCGACTCGCTGCTGCCCATTGCGGCCAGCGCCATGCGGGCCACTCGCTTGAGAATCTCTAAGTCGGCAAACCCAAGCCGATAGCCAACCTTTAAATCAAATACGGCCTGAACGCTTTCTTCTCTGGTTATGGTTGATTTGGTCATTTGTCGGCCCCATCGCGCAGCTGCTGGGCGAATAATCTTGCTTGCTTAGCCGTGTATTTCAGCGTCTCAGAAGACTCCCCGTGATCGTAAAACTCCTCTTCATCACCAACTTTTTCTGTCATCGCTGCAAACTCTTCTACCCCATCAGCCTTAATCCCGGCCAGGTAGGCATCGGTGGCGGAAAAATCAAGCTCATCGGCACATGGGATCACTTCGCCGTATATCCGCTCCATAGCTTCATCCCAGCCATAGCGGCAGGCATCGTACCGGTCAGTAATACCTCGGTCTTCCAGTCCGCACCCCATGCCTTCGTCGTGGTACTGAGGTTCGTTATCCAGGTTGGTTACGGAGTCAATGATCTGCTTCATCTCCACATTCTCCGCAGCCAGCTTATCCATTTCGATGCTACGACCTTTCCAGCCCTCCCACATTGCAGCCATCATCATGAACCAGACATTTCCGCAACCCGCTTTCTTCTCGTTAAAGAACCAGGTTACGAATTCAATGCTCATATCGTTTTGCAGTGCAATCTGTTCGACTTCGTTTTTCATTTTCTTACTCCCGCCAGGCACTGGTTAAACAGGTTGGTCATTGGGTTTACGCCGCCAGGACGCTGGCGATACTGAACAGACGGATCGCTTTCGGTTACGGCTGTTGTGTCAATCAGGGTGTAGCGGTAGCTCCTGCATTCACCTTCACGCTTAACCTGGCCGTCTTTGTTCATCTGCCACAGGGAGGAATTGACCACTGAAGAGTCAAGCCCGGTGCCGCGGCGGATATCCTGAAAGCTGCAGCCAGGATGCTGGCCGATGAAGTTAATAACGGCTTGTTTTCCCGAGTTCTTTTTCATCAGAATCCACCCCGTTTGGTTGGTTTATCCTCTTTCTCGCGCCGGCGCTGACTGGCAGCTTCCTGATCGCAGTCATAAATCGCCCCGTGACGTTGCTCGCAATAGACAACACCTGTCTCACCATGCCGGTTAAGGCGCAGGAGGAGCTCTGTGTCACTCTGGTTTGCGTTCTCGTCGTAGGCGCCCTCCCGGTATATGGCCAGCCAGTAATCGCAGTCCTGTTCAATCTGCCCGGTGTCGCGGGAGTCGCTCGGCAAGGGGCGCTTATTGGTTCGCTTCTCAAGCTCACGGTTAAGCTGAGTCAGGAGAACCACGACGCAATCCAGCTCCTTCGCCAGCGTCTTGAGGCCTTTGGTGATCAGCCCGTAAGCAAGGTCATTTCGCTCTGCCTTATCGGCAGTCATCAGCGTCAGGTAGTCAACGAGGATCATTCCGACCTTGCCGCGTTCACGCTTGATGCGACGTGACTCAGCCACGACATGCGCCAGTGAAATACCCGGGGTGTCATCAATCAGGAGGTTATTGGTGTCAATCAGCGCTCCCATAACGCCGGTAGCTTTCTTCAAATCGCCATTCCAGTCGCCGCGATAGCCGTAGTCATCCTTAGTCATGTCCGGGTAAAACAGGTTTGGAGAGATCCGCCCCTTCTGCGCAGTGATTTTCTCCACCATCTGCCCTTCCGGCATTTCCAGAGAAAACATAAGGGCCGGTTCGTTCTCGACCGTCGCGCAGTTGATCCCCATCTGGGTGTAGAGCGTGGTTTTACCCATCTTCGGACGTGCGCCGATAACAAACAGGCTGCCGCGCACAATGCGCTTCACACCGAGAAGTTCATCCAGAGAGCGGATCCCGGTCGACAACCCGCGGGAACGACCATCCGGCTTGAGCCTTTCGTCGAATTCTGCTGACCAGTCAGTTACAGCGTCATAGAACGTGCGAAGCCCAGTCCGTCGCCCTGTTTTTACGTGCTCGGTTATCTCAGTAAATAATCCCTGAATTGCGTCAAACTTCTGTTCTGCCGTCATGCCGTTGCGGGCATAAAGCAACTCGATCGCCTTCGTTGTTTTCTCGATGCCGTATCGCTCCATCGCGGTCTCACGGACACGCATTGCATAGGCCACGATGTTCGCCGCGCTTGGTGTGTTCTTCGACATTTCAGCCAGGTATGCAAAGCCACCAACGGTTTCCGTCAGACCCTTGCTATCGAGAGCATCAAACAGGGTCAGCAGATCAACCGGCTTATGGTCGCGATACATCTGGCGCATTTCAGCGAAAATGACCTGGTGCTGACGCGAGTAGAACGATTCCGGCTTGAGGATCGAAAGTACCTTCTGAGTACGCTCGCTGCTGTCGTCGTCCAGAAGGAGTCCGCCAAGTACGCTCTGCTCTGCTTCAATGCTGTGCGGAGGTGTCATGAAATCAGAGGTCATCACAGGCCCCCTCGCGCGTTTTGGCGTAGACATCGACGTTCAGGAAGTATTCCAGCGACTTGCGGCGCCAGGTTTTACCGGTGCGCTGATCAGGGCGATTCTCAAGCATCCACCGGCAGTTACTGGCGATGTAGCTCAGGTAAGACTCCCAGTCGGCCAGGGTAAAGCTATGGCCATCAAGCTGACGGGTGATTTTGTTGGCCTTCTGCCAGAACGAGCGGATCAGGTTACGTCGCTTGTCAGTAAGGATCCTGATGCCTTGTGCTTCTGGCAGAACCTGGTGGTAAACCTCAACAACCTGCTCACAGCTGAGAGACGGTTTTTTCGGTTCTGATTTTTTCGATGCTGATGCACTCTCTTCTACGTCAGTAGAAGAGATATTATTTAATATATTGTTTGTGGCACTCTGTTGGCATTCTGTTGGCATAACCTCACTTGTACGCAGCGTGGTTACTGGGTTTGCGTTGGCACTCTGTTGGCATTCTGTTGGCACAAAAAACTGCTGATAATCGTCATATTTGGTGACGGTTAAGAGGGTGAATTTCTTGTTTGCCAGGGTGGTGACCATGCCCATTTTGGCGAATTTGTTCAGAAGATATTTCACCCGGTCAGGTGCTATTCCTGTGTCTTTCGACAGGGTATGTCGCCCGGTGATCACCTGACCGCGGGAAACCGGATACTCACCAAACTCTGTGGTTACCATCCCGTCAGCTGAATTCACCTCCATGATGAGATGGATCCACAGATGGACGGCTTCACTGTCGGTCTTGTAGAACGGCAGCTCTCTTACTTTACGGTGCAGGAATACCAACCCCTGCCCTGATGGCTGAGGTTTTTCCATGGGCTTCTGAGACCCTCTAAAATCGGATATGCGGAGAACGTTACTCACGGCCTTCCTCCTTCCGTTTCAGCTCTTCCAGGATGGCGCGCATTTTCATGCCAACCACCGGGTTAACAGAGCGAATGAAGCGGTCGCGGGTAACATTTTTGTGTGTTTGTGCCTGGTAAAATCTGTTGCTCTTAGGCATAATTACTCCTGTGAATTGATCCAGTTAATTCGCATCAGGCCTCAAAGTGTTGCGAGCACTTTGGGGCCATCTCTTTTCTAAGCAGGCTTGCTACTTCTTTCGCCAGTCGAGACATATCGTCATCGACCACTCCCCACTCCAAGACCGCCAGTAACATCGCTATTTTCGGAATCCAGGTTTCCTTCCATTTACTGATACTCGACTTTGTAAGACCCATGGCATTGGCCACATTGGTCGTCCCCTTCATTGCGATTTGGTTATGCAGCCATGACTCAATATTCCTGGCCTGGTGTTTGTTTCGTGCTGTTGAATTCTCCATCTGCAATACTTCCTCTGGTGTTGTTTGGAATGGCTGAATTACTCAGTCAGAACCCGCTGACTGCTCAATTCAGCTTTGTTTAATCAGGATTTCTGTTATGTGGGAAAGGCTTGATCTCTTCAGCCTTAATTTTTCCATCAGGCAGGGTGTTAACGAAAATCTTCCGCCCTACCCGGATAGCTTTACTAATTGCGGTCTGGTGAACGCCGATGGCATCAGCAGCTCTTGCCTGTCCAACTTCGTCAACGTATTCAGCTAAAGAAATTTTCATGTGGTTAGCTCCTATCAACTCATGAGCAAACAATACCACAAGTATTAAACATTGCAATACCGCGAGTATTTTTAAAATAAGAGCATTGGTATTACTATTTGAAAATGGAAAAGAAAAAGACACTGACATCGGCTCAGATCGCTGACGCAGAAAGACTGAAAGCCCTCTATGAAGCCAAGAAAAAAGAGCTTGGGATAACACAGCAATCAATAGCTGACATGCTAGACATATCTCAGGGTGGCGTTGGGCATTACTTGAATGGCAGGAATGCCCTTAATGCTGCCGTGGCTGCTGTTTTTGCCAGAGCCCTCCAGGTGGACGTCTCTGATTTTAGCCCCAGCCTTGCGAAAGAAATATCTGCAATGAGTGCTGCCGCCACATCGAATGCCAAGTATGTAGGCCAGTACACCCCAGGCATTAAATACCCTGTATTAAGCAAGATTCAGGCTGGGCATTGGTCGGAAGCGTGCGAGCCGTATGCACTTAAAGATATCGATCTATGGCTCGAATCAGACGCTCACATCCAGGGGGATGCGTTCTGGTTGTTGGTCGAGGGGGAATCCATGACTGCCCCGATCGGGCTCAGCATACCAGAGGGTACATATGTTCTTTTTGATACCGGAAGGGAGCCGGTCAACGGAAGCCTCGTTATTGCAAAACTCTCGGAATCAAACGAGGCGACATTTAAAAAACTGATCATTGATGGTGACCAGAAGTACCTGAAGGGCTTAAACCCTCAATGGCCATTGGTTCCCATCAATGGGAATTGCCGGATCATTGGTGTGGCTGTAGAAACTAAGTTGAGACTTGTGTGATCGGCAGCATGCCGCAGACGTACAGGAAGCACGGTTGATTTGTAGAGGATGTTAATCGCTATTACATCCTCTTGACTGTCAACCAAAAAAAGAACAACCAGACAGCGTTGGTTAAAGATATTGCCAGCGCCACTGTTGAAAGCATTTCGGAAAATGTAAATACATCTGGCATAGGAAGACCTCATGACATATAGCGACTGCGTTGCAACAATTGCCATGATTGTAGCCGCCATTGCAGTTCCTGCAACTGGTTATATAAGCTACTACTTTGCCATAAAAGGTGAAAAAAGAAAGGAGTGGAATCAGGTATCAATACCGATTAGAGAGAAATTGATAAGCCATATTGATGATATGCGTAGAGGAGAATTCTCTCATCCTCAAGTAAAACGAATTGATATATTGAGGTTTTCTGACATTAGGAAAAAATTGATAACAGTGATCTTATGAGTGCATTTGATGAGTTCGAAAGCTCACACAGAGGGGAAGAGGTTCTGATAAAAACCAATAAATATACTTATATCGCAGGAGACTTATCAAAGCCGATACGCGCTTCAGAAAAGCTGCTCTCCCTTATAACAAGAAAATAAAACCATATTAATCATAGTTTAAGGAATCACTCTTCCCGCAGCATCAGCACATCCAGTGCCAACTCTACTGCCAGATCTACCTGGTCACCCTGCCACAACACCTGAATCATCTCTATCAGCGCCTCTCTTGATGGCTCTCGCTTCTCAACCAGCAGCTGCATAACCGCTATCCCGATGACCTGCGCTATCTGCGGGTGCATTTCTGCGAAAAACTCATCCTCATTCGACATGCCAACACCCCTTTATGATGTTTTTTTGAGCATAACAGCACTCTTTACAAAAATAAATCAACTTTAAAATCATACCGTTAGTAGTTTTATTAAATTTCATAATACTAGCGGTATTGATATAAAATAATACCCGGAGTATTATCATCTCATCCAAACAACAACGTTGGCGCCGGTGATAGGTAACAACGCTCCGTTAGCCGCGATAAGGCAAAAGGTGAAGAGATGACCGCAAAAAAATATGCCCTTGAGTGCAATTCCGAGTATCTCCGGTACCGCGAGAAATGCCGCAATACTCGCCGAGGTGATGGGGTTCATGACCTGTGGGTTAAGTTGGCATGGCTTAATCGTCGTGACGCAAGGGCGTGGGCTTCTCAGGCTGCATGAGATTAATTTTCGAGGTACTGAAGAATGATCCGAGAACACGAAGTACCTGCATGGCATCGGTTCTGCTTAAAGGTTGCTCTGCTTGTGATTGCGGTTGCATGGGTAAGCTTTGAGTTTTGCTGGGGTGTCGCATGAGCAAACAAGGCATTCGTTCACTGATTTACTGCCTGCTGATCTGCGGTGTTATCTGGGCGGCAGTGGTTATCAAAATTCTGCACGTTACGGGGGTGTTCAATGGCTAACTCAATTCCTAACAGCGGACGCGCCGTGATGATGCGCAATCGCCGCACCGGGGCCGCCTGGCTGGTCAGCTTCGACTATCGCGACGGCAGCTACTGGCATGAGCCGCAGGGTAATCTGCGCCACATCCGCCGGCCATACGCTTCACGCAGCATTGAGCCGAACCTGGTACCAGCCGGGACGCATTAACCGCGCATATCAGCGCACGAATTTAACTGAGCTATCAGGCAGCCATTCCGGTGCCGGGCGTTTCACAACCAAATTTCAGGAGCGAGCTATGAACGCATACCGCGCATATGACGTGATCGAAGAGCGTAAGTGGGCTGAACAGTCGCTCACCGAAGAGAAGCAAAAGTGGATTGACGATCGGGCGCAGGAAATTATCGACTCCCTGCCGAAAGAGCCGTCAGGCCTGTTCCGCTTCTCTGTACCTATGGACAAAAGCCCATACGAAGGCCTCCGCAGCGATGCAGCTGGCGAGGCATATAACGATCTCATTTCGGCAGTAGCTTACGCCCAGGCGGAATACGACTGGGATCACCGCACCGGCTGCCCGTTTTAACTTTGAGGGGAATTCTATGAGCACAGCACTTTCTACAATGGCCGGGAAGCTTGCCTCCCGCCTCGGCATGGATGCCGGAACTGACCTGATGAACACGCTGAAAAATACTGCATTTAAGGGTGGGAATGTCACTGATGAGCAGTTCACGGCACTGCTGATCGTCGCCAACCAGTACGGACTGAACCCGTGGACGAAAGAGATTTATGCATTCCCGGATAAAGGCGGAATTGTTCCAGTGGTCGGCGTTGACGGCTGGGCTCGAATTATCAACGAACATCCTCAGTTTGATGGAATGGAGTTTGCCTACGACAAGGAGGAAGGCGCGTGTACCTGCAAGATATACCGGAAAGACCGCACACACCCGACCATCGTTACTGAGTACATGGGAGAGTGCAAGCGCAATACTCAGCCATGGCAGTCCCACCCTACCCGCATGCTTCGTCACAAGACGCTGATCCAGTGTGCGCGTCTCGCATTCGGGTTTGCTGGCATCTTCGATCAGGACGAAGCCGAACGTGTCATTGAAGGGAGTACGACAGAGGTTCATGTAGGGCATGAATCGGATGGCCGCCGCCCGGAACTTATCGCAAAAGGTGAGTCTGCCGCGCGCCTTGGAACCGTTAAGTATCAGGAATTCTGGGTGGCGTTGAGCGCAGAAGAGAAACAGGTTATCGGCGCGGTTGAGAAGCGCCGCATGTATGACATGAGCCTTGCAGTCGACAACGCAGAACCTGTCGATGCCGCAGCGCCGGAGGATAAATGATGGAACAGCGCACCCCAGAATGGTTTGCCGCTCGCTGCGGAAAAGTCACAGCTAGCCGCCTTGCTGACGTCATGGCCAGAACCAAGTCTGGCTATGCAGCAAGCCGACAGAACTACATGGCCGAGCTGATTTGCCAACGCCTCACCGGGAAGCTTGAAGAAGGTTTCTCCAATGCCGCAATGATGCGCGGAACAGAACTCGAGCCGGTAGCGCGCGAAATGTATGCACTGAATGAGTTCGATGCCGAAATCACTGAGGTGGGGCTTATCGATCACCCAACTATACCAGGATTCGCAGCAAGTCCTGATGGGCTTGTTAATGGTGATGGGCTTATCGAAATTAAGTGCCCCAACACCTGGACTCATCTTGAGACCTTAAAAACTGGCGAGCCAAAACGCCAATACCTGCTGCAGATGCACGCTCAGATGATGTGCACAGGGCGTAAATGGTGTGATTTCGTTAGTTTCGACGATCGTCTACCGCCAGACCTCGCCTATTTCAAAAAGCGCATTCACTTCGACGAAGCACTGGCAAATGAGATTGAGTCCGAAGTGAAAAAGTTCCTGGAAGAGCTGGAGAAAGAAATTTCCAGCATAAAAAACCACGACCATGCCGCATGAGAAAGGCAGACACGAAAAGAGGTGCGCAATGACTGATTATGGCGGATCGAAAACTCCAAAAAATGAACGTGACTACTGGCAAACGCCGATTGAAATTTTCAACGCGCTCGACCGCGAGTTTGGCTTCTGGCTGGATGCTGCAGCCTCTGAGAGTAATGCGCTATGCGCTCACTACCTCACTGAGCTGGATGACTCGCTGAACAGCGAATGGACGTCATGCGGGGCGATATGGTGTAACCCGCCCTATTCCGATATCGGCCCGTGGGTAGAAAAGGCTGCTGAGCAATCCCGGGCGCAGTCTCAGGCCGTAGTGATGTTGCTACCGGCTGACATCTCTACTGGCTGGTTTATTTCAGCCATGCAATCAGCTGATGAACTCAGACTCATAACCGGCGGCCGTGTTCAGTTTGTTCCGGCATCCGTTACAGGAAAGCGCCAGAGCAACCCAAAAGGCTCGCTCCTGTTTATTTGGCGCCCGTACATCACCCCGCGACACATCATCACGACCGTATCGCTGGCTGAGTTAAAGCGGATCGGGAATCTGGAGGCTGCATGACGCCAGAAGAAAAAGAAAACGCTCTCCGCGCCCAGGCTCGTCGCTGCGCAGAAGAGATAACCAAAGCGATGAGCGTAAAGCCTAAACCGAAGTGGAACGCTGTATGCCCCCCATCCTTCGCAAGCACTACGAGAAGGTAAAGCCGATGGGTGTCAGCCTGGTGAAATTTGTCAGTGTTATTGGCCGCATGAATGGGCGGTATGGAGTGGAGTCATGAGCAAAAACCTACACATCGAACTCGGTGATAAATACGTCGTCACAGGGTCAACGCATGACCTCATCCTGAACGAGAAACGCATCATTAAGGATGGTAAGAACGCCGGTCAGGAAACGCTGGCTCGACTCGGCTACTACAGCAAGTTTGAGCACCTGGTGAAGGAGTTATGCCACCGGGAGATTCTTCAGTCAGAAGCTCAGTCACTGGAAGAATTACGCGACTACATCTTTGCGCTCGGCGAGAAACTGAGTAAGGCGATGGAATCATGAGGTTGAAAATGTATACCCCATCTGGGTCTGTGATCGTCGAAACCAACGACGTTGCGCAGTTTTACCCAGACGTTGCAAGCGGCGGAGAGCTGACCACAATCGAACTGGTTTCGCCAGCCGGCAACCATGGGAAGGTGGCAGTAAAACATAGCTTCCACCAGGTGGCTGGCGCTCTCGCCACGGCCTGGAAAATGGATGAAGACAAGGCAGGTGCAGCATGAGCAAATACGTAAATCTTGATATCTCGATAATGAGCAAGCTTAGCGAGACGCCTTCTCCGTTTAGCCGCCTGTTCTCTGGTGACGTAGGGGCTGAGTGCGTCGATATAGCGAAGGATGAAGGAGATAAAAAAGAGTCGTTCCGCATCCTCGACCGCCGATTACAGGCCTTGCGTAAATTGGGGGTGATTGCCCATGTGAAAGGTAAAGGATGGGTGAAGTTATGAGCGCAGAACTCATCGATCAGGACAACGAGCTGGCAGAGCGCCGGCTGGAAATGACCATCCAGAACATGCGCATCAACCATGCGGCAGTCTCAGCTACTCACTGCCGCGACTGCGGGGAAGAGATACCCGAGCGGCGCCGGGAACTGGTGGCGGGATGCCAGCGCTGCGCTGACTGTCAGGAAGAGTTTGAAGAACGTGGCAAGCATTTGGCTTTAACGAGAGGTGGAAGATGAAACATGAGATGCAACCAGATAGCCTTGTTGATCTGAAATTCATCATGGCGGATACTGGCTTTGGAAAAACCTTCATATACGACCGGATTAAGTCCGGCGATCTCCCCAAAGCCAAACTCATCCACGGCAGAGCGAGGTGGTTATATAGTGACCACTGCAAATTCAGAGAAAAGCTCCTGTCCCGCTCCGATGGGTAAAGCAACGAGTAAAATATTTTTCACACGTAAAAAACATCATCCAT
The DNA here is from genome assembly GCF_018223915.1 of Klebsiella sp. 64. Classification (NCBI taxonomy): domain Bacteria; kingdom Pseudomonadati; phylum Pseudomonadota; class Gammaproteobacteria; order Enterobacterales; family Enterobacteriaceae; genus Klebsiella; species Klebsiella sp. 64. Next base: position 198,671 of record NZ_JAGRQZ010000018.1, on the reverse strand, counting down.
TTCAATCCCCTGCATATCAGGTTAGATGTATGCAGGGGACACCATATAAAAGTTGCCCGCCATTCACCACGATGACCTAAACGCCAGCCAGAACGTATTCTTCTCGTAATCATAATTAGCCAACGATTTCAGTATGGTTAGTCCTGCCAGAAAGGAACGTGTCTTTGTCGATCACGCACACAATAAACCGACAGCAACGCGCATTTCTGCGTACAATACCTTCTGAATTTTTCAGTCACTAGCCGCGACCTTTTACAACCTTCTCTGGACGATACAGGAGCCAGGCGTTGATATGAAACAGATCACCCTCAGCGATATGCAGCAGCAGAGCGAAGCGGCAGCCAGTGCTCCGCGCCTGCGTGCCCATCGCAATTTTCATCCCGAACTAAGCGACCCGATACAGCGTCTGGCCATCGCCATGGAACCCGGCACCTATATCCGCCCCCACCGGCACAGGCATACTTTCGAACTTTTACTGCCGCTGAAAGGCCGATTTGTGGTGCTGAATTTTGATGACCACGGCGTGGTCACCAACCGGGTGGTGCTGGGTGAAACCTGTACGGCGCTGGAAATGGAGGCTGGCACCTGGCATACGGTGCTCTCGCTCGACGCAGGCGGCATGGTATTTGAAGTCAAACAAGGCGCTTATCAACCGCTTGCCGAAATGGACACTATGGCCTGGGCGCCTGCTGAAGGCCAGCCAGGCACTGCCGAAATGATGGCCTGGTATGCCATCGCGCAACCGGGTGACCGCTTCCTGTCTATGCCGCAATAACTACAGGTAGCTTCGACAGGCGCCGCAGGCGTCTGTTTGATACTTCCTGCCGACCACAAAGTTTGCCAAATTGACCGTCCCTTTTTTCGTGCTCCGCTCATACTCACCTTAAATATTGCTGCTAAACAGGAAGAAACGCTTATATTCAGCAAACTATTTTTCTCTACGAATAAGAGATGATAAGATAACGGGAAAGAGTAAATATGCGGCAGCAAAACAATAAAAACAGCCAATTTATCGATATATTATTCTCAATGTGAATGGATTTTGTTAATCAGGTAAAGGAAGTCAGCAGAAAAAATAAATCATTGTCATTGATGCTTTTGCTCACCATGGCGATTTATTTTTTCATCGACATACAATTCTTATGAATATTACAGAACGGAATATCTGGAAGCTAAATAATTTACCGCCAATGGAGTATTGCTCTCTGGCGCGGGCGCAAAAATTATTAAACTGCGAACTGGAAGACATTCTTCACTGGCATGATATAGGCGCAATCAATCTATGTCTTAAGCTTAACCCAACGCCGGGAATATTAAAAATCGCCGTCCTCTCCCATCAGGAAAAAGAGGTAACCAGCGCGTTTAATCCATTTACCTCAGTCGAGGCAGGAGAAACAGTCTGGTCGCATCACTCCCATATCCGCAGCATTCTGCGGCTTGAAGGCGATATTCCGACGATGGAAACCCTGCGCGGAAATACGGTAACCCAGTTCAACGTAAAGGTATTTGCTTCAGGGCTCTGGCATCCACACTGTCGGAACCTAATGGCGCTGCTGGAGGCGCCAGATGATATTCTTTTCGAAAACCGCCTCAGCATGATGCTGCCGGATAAACCATTTGTTTATTGTCATTTCATTCCAGAGGAAGACGAACGCCCCTCGATATCATTGAACCGCATCTATATCACCAGCCAGGCCATTGAGAAAATATACGCCCACAGTATTAGCGCCCGGCCTATGGACGTGACGAAAAATCCGCTACTGGATCAAACCCGTTACATCCAGCAGGAATTAACCGTCCTGCCGCAAAGTGAGGTATTGCTGGAATTTATCCATTATCTTGTTCAGTCCCATACTGTATTTAATGAGAAGTTGCAGAGTATGGCTGAGCCAGACAAGACTCAGCTCTTTCATCACGTGCTGAAAAGGCTTAAGGAAGAAGGCATGCTTATAGAGAATGCCCAGCCCGATGAAGGCGATATCGGCAGCGAAGCCAGCCGTGAGTCGCAGTTCGCCGGCGAGTAACGTAGTCCTTCAGGCAAGGGACTGGCGGTTTTCCTGCTCAATCGTTATCGCGTTCTCTCGGGCCAGGGTGATGAATTCGCGCGCTGCGGCGCTCTGCCAGGCGCCCTGCCGCTGCAATAAACAGGCCGTGCGCTGCAGCAGCGCAGGTCTTAGCTCAATCGCCACCACATCATCAAACTGTCCGGCGATCGCCGCCGGCAGCAGCGTTGCTAACGTTGTGCTTCGAATAACCGACAGAACGGCCCCGATGGAGTTGGCCTCCATCCGCACGTCTGGTTCGAGCCGATGAAGGCGGCAATAACGATCAATCTGCTCGCGGGTAGCAAACTCGCTGCTCAGTAAAATTAGCGGCTGGGCGTCGAGAGCCTGCAGTTGCAAGTCGCGCTCTCCTGCCAGCGGATGCGCACGGCTCACCACCAGCGCAAGCGTTTCCGTCAGCAGCGGCTGAACCACAATTTCCTGTGACCGGCTGTCGTCAAAGGCAATCCCCACATCCAGTTCATCCTCCAGCAGCATCGCCTCCATCCGCTCCTGGTTCATCTCCTGGATAAGCACTTTTACTCCAGGATAGCGTCGGTAGTACGCCTCCATCAGCGGGCCCAGCATATAGGTAGTGAAAGTTGGCGTCATAGCAATGCGGAGTTTACCGTGCTGGAGATCTTCTGCGTCATGCAAGGCGCGCCGACCTTCCTCAAGCTCGCGTAACGCGCGACGGGCATACTCCAGCCAGATCTCTCCAGCATCGGTCAGGCGAATACGTCGGCCAGAGCGGTCGAAAAGCTGAACCTCCAGCATCGCTTCCAGCTGGCGTATCTGCTGTGACAGCGCAGGCTGGGAGACATGCAGCGCCGCGGCGGCGCGGGAAAAGCCACAATGTTCAGCCACAGCGATAAAGTAGGAAAGTTGGCGCAGAAGCATCGGCCCACCTATAAGAAATTCCAATAGGCATTATCATAAATAAGTCTTTTAACTTATGAAACAAGAGACGTACCCTCTTCGCACGACCCTCAACATATTTCACCTTTAACATCGTTTTATGCAGGAGTGACTATGTCCGCTCACGATCGTTATCTTCAGCGCGCATTAGTGCTGGCAAAACAAAACATTGCTGACGGTGGGCGCCCCTTCGGCGCCGTGCTGGTGCGGAATGATGAGATTGTCGCTGAAAGCGTCAATACCTTTCATCTGAGCGGTGACCCAACGGCGCATGCCGAACTGAACGCCGTTCGCGATCTTGCCGCCAGACTGGGAAGCGCGGTGTTGCGCGAATGCGTCATCTATGCCAGCGGACAACCTTGCCCTATGTGCCTGAGCGCGCTCTATTTAACCGGCGTGCGGGAAGTGTTTTTCGCCAATAGCAATCAGGACGGGGAGCCTTTTCAGCTCTCGACCGCCGCGATTTATCAGCAGCTGCAGCAGCCGCTGGCCCAGCAAACGCTGCCGATCCATCATCGCCCGCAGCCGGAGGGAACTGAACTTTATCAGCGCTGGGCGGAACGGCAGTCATGACACCAGCGCTGCGACAGAACCTGACGCTGGCAGTCCTGGTACTGACTGGGATCAATATGCGGCCGCTGCTTACCTCCATTGGTCCTTTGCTGCCGGACATCCGCGCAGCCAGCGGCATGAGCTATACCCTGGCCGCACTCCTGACCGCGCTGCCGGTGATCGCGATGGGGGTGCTGGCGCTGGCCGCTGGCTGGGTCGATCGCTATATCGGTCAAAAGCGCAGTATTGCGCTGAGTATGCTGATTATCGCGGCAGGCGCCCTGCTGCGGGAAATCGCTCCGAATAGTGGCTTACTGCTCACCAGCGCTCTGGCCGGAGGAATTGGCATCGGCATTATTCAGGCCGCCATCCCGGCGGTAATTAAGCACCTCTTTCCCCGACGGACGCCGCTGGTGATGGGACTATGGTCAGCGGCGCTGATGGGCGGCGGCGGGTTAGGCGCCGCGTTCACCCCATGGCTGGCGTCACATAGCGCGGCCTGGCATGATGCGCTAGCCTGGTGGGCGCTCCCTGCGCTCCTGGCTCTGTTCAGCTGGCTGGCGATTTGTCGGCAATTGCCTCGCGCACCGCATCAGGCCAGCGCTTCCCCCCGGGTCGCGATTATTGGCCAGCGCCGCGCCTGGACGCTGGGACTCTATTTCGGACTGATCAATGCCGGTTACGCCAGCCTGATCGCCTGGCTGCCTCCTTACTACATCCAGCTAGGCGACAGCGCCCAGTACAGCGGTTCGCTGCTGGCGCTGCTGACCGTCGGGCAAACCGCCGGCGCGCTGCTGCTCCCGGCGCTGGCTCGCCAGGAGGATCGGCGCCAGCTTCTTCTGCTAGCGCTGGCGCTACAGCTGATTGGCTTCTGCGGCTTTATCTGGCTGCCAGAGCATTTCTCTGCGCTCTGGGCCATTGCCTGCGGCGTGGGGTTGGGCGGCGCGTTTCCTCTGTGCCTGGTGCTGGCGCTGGATCACGCCGGACAACCGGCAGTGGCCGGCAGGCTGGTAGCCTTTATGCAGGGGATCGGATTTATCATCGCCGGTCTGTCGCCCTGGCTTTCCGGCCTGCTGCGTAGCCTGAGCGGGAACTACACGCTTGACTGGTCCTGGCATGCGATCTGCGTCCTGCTACTCATGGCGCTGACGCTGCGCTTTATCCCGGCACACTACCCGGCCGAGTGGCGACAGCGCGCCTCAGACCTGCCCTGAACCGACGGCGGCGCGTGGCAAAGATAATGCCGCGCGCTCTCGTTGGCCTTCTCCGCCCGCCCCATCGCTAAAACCCGTTTCCTTCGCGTCGCTGGCGCTAAATTTATTACCCTGTGAAATTAATGTGTCGCCGAATCACGACACTCGTAAGTAACTAAAAATTAATAAAAAAATGCCTCTTGTTTCCCTGATTTTTTAGGCGTACATTAGCGCCATCTGGAGCACTAAACGCACAGAATTACGGGCTGCTGCAGGGTGAAGTTACACTGGCGACAGCCCTTGAAAAACAGAACAATTAATTCATTTGAACGTCGCACAAGCGCGTGGAGTGATGAGTCGTGAAATACTTCTTTATGGGCCTCTCTTTTATGGTCATCGTTTGGGCCGGTACTTTTGCCCTGATGATCTAGACTGCAGCGGTGTCAAAAAAAACGGGAGCCTTCATGCTCCCGTTTTTATTTTGCCGTGCTGCCCGCAGCGCTAGCTCGCGGAGGCCAGCAGACCATCCGCGCGGAACATCGCCTTGATACCGCGGATCGCCTGGCGCGTACGGTCCCGGTTCTCGATCAGCGCGAAGCGGACGTGGGTATCACCATAGTCGCCAAAGCCAATCCCCGGCGAGACGCAAACCTTCGCTTCATTAAGCAGCTTTTTCGCAAACTCCAGCGACCCCATGGCGGCGTAAGGTTCCGGTATTTTCGCCCACACGTACATAGACGCTTTCGGACACTCCACCATCCAGCCGGCCTCATGAAGCCCTTTGACCAGCACATCGCGACGGCGCTTATACTGTTCGGCAATATCGCGCACGCACTGCTGATCGCCCTCCAGCGCAGCTATCGCCGCCACCTGCAGCGGAGTAAAAGTCCCGTAGTCATGATAGCTTTTGATACGAGCGAGGGCATTCACCAAAGTCTTATTACCCACCATAAAGCCAATGCGCCAGCCGGCCATGTTATAGCTTTTCGACAGGGTAAAGAACTCGACGGCGACATCCCGCGCGCCGGGCACCTGCATGATGGAGGGCGCTTTCCAGCCGTCATACACGATATCGGCATAGGCCAGATCGTGGACGACCAGAATGTCATACTGCTTCGCCAGAGCGACAACCTTTTCAAAGAAATCCAGTTCGACGCACTGCGCGGTCGGATTTGAGGGAAAGCCAAGGATCATCATCTTCGGCTTCGGATAGCTCTCGCGGATGGCGCGTTCCAGCTCGTTAAAGAAATCCACCCCTTCCACCAGCGGCACTGAGCGCACCTGCGCCCCGGCGATTACCGCACCATAGATATGAATCGGATAGCTGGGGTTCGGCACCAGTACGGTGTCGCCATGATCCAGCGTCGCCAGCATCAGGTGCGCCAGCCCCTCTTTCGAACCAATGGTGACGATCGCTTCCGATTCCGGATCGATATCGACGTTATAGCGTTCTTCATACCAGCGTGAAATGGCGCGACGCAGGCGCGGGATCCCCCGCGAGGTAGAGTAACCATGGGTGTCAGGCCGTTGAGCAACGGTGCAGAGTTTTTCCACGATATGCGGCGGCGTCGCGCCATCGGGATTACCCATACTGAAATCGATAATATCTTCGCCGCGCCGACGCGCAGCCATTTTCAGTTCAGCAGTAATGTTAAAAACGTACGGAGGGAGACGATCGATACGCGTAAAACGGCGTTCAGGACTGGATTCAGCCATAGGTTCCTCTAATTAACGTTAGCGCCCGGACCGTCCGAGCGACGCTGCCGCTGTTGCGGCTCGTTTAGAAAATAACCTGAAAAAATTCATGTTGTCGAGAGGCCCGTTAAAAAATATTCCCTGGCATCTAAAACGGGTATCGACTGCGCTAAATGCGGCAGTTCATTGGCGGAATAATCCCGGGTTGTATAAAAGTGGTAACACACTGATATCTTTCTTAACACAGAATATTATCGTTAATGGCGAAGACCGCCGCTATCGCGATGCTTTTTAATTAATCCCCTTTAAAAAGTGCAACTTTTCCGCTTTATGGTTCCACGGCTGGTCTTCTGCCGTCAGGTTTTTTATCATGTCCCTTTCTGGCCACTGACGCGGCGCACCCATGCACGAAATCTTTACTATGATGCTGGCGGTCTATGATCGTGCGGCCCTGATGCTTATTTGCCTCTTTTTCCTTATTCGCCTGCGCCTGTTCCGCGAACTGTTGCATAAGTCGGCCCATACTCCGAAAGAGCTGCTGGCGGTGACAGCCATTTTCTCGCTGTTCGCGCTATTTAGTACCTGGTCCGGCGTCCCGGTTGAGGGGTCCCTGGTGAACGTGCGCATTATCGCCGTGATGTCCGGTGGGATCCTGTTTGGTCCCTGGGTGGGCGCGATTGTCGGGGCGATTGCCGGCGTGCACCGCTATTTGATTGATATCGACGGCGTGACCGCGGTGCCCTGCTTTATCACCAGCATTGTCGCCGGCCTGCTGTCGGGGTTGATTAATCGTAAAGTGGCCCGCGAACAACGGTGGAAAATCGGCATTCTGGCGGGGATGATGTGTGAAACTCTGACCATGATCCTGGTGGTGGTCTGGGCGCCTTCCCTGAGTCTCGGCGTAGATATTGTTTCGAAAATTGGTATCCCGATGATCCTCGGCAGCGTCTGCATCGGCTTTATCGTGCTGCTGGTGCAGAGCGTTGAAGGGGAAAAGGAGGCCAGCGCGGCGCGGCAGGCGAAACTGGCGCTCGATATCGCCAACAAAACCCTGCCGCTGTTTCGACACGTTAACAGCGATTCTCTGCGCCAGGTTTGCGAGATTATCCGCCGCGACATTACCGCCGACGCGGTGGCGATCACCAATACCGAGCACGTGCTGGCCTACGTGGGCGTCGGTGAAGCCAACTATCAACGCCACGACGATATGATTAGCCCCACCACCCGGCAGGCGATTCGTTATGGGAAAATCATCATAAAAAACAATGACGAAGCCCACCGTACCCCGGAGATCCACTCCTTGATGGTGATCCCGCTGTGGGAAAAAGGGGTGGTGACCGGCACGCTAAAAATCTATTACTGCCACGCCCATCGCATCACTTCGACGCTGCAGGAGATGGCGATTGGCCTGTCGCAAATAATCTCCACCCAGCTGGAAGTCTCCCGCGCCGAACAGTTGCGGGAGATGGCCAACAAAGCGGAGCTGCGCGCCCTGCAAAGCAAAATTAACCCGCATTTTTTATTTAATGCGCTGAACGCGATCTCCTCCTCGATTCGCCTTAATCCGGACACCGCGCGCCAGCTCATTTTTAATCTGTCGCGCTACCTGCGCTATAACATCGAATTAAAAGACGATGAGCAGATTGATATCAAACGAGAGCTGTATCAGATCAAAGATTATATCGCTATTGAACAGGCGCGATTCGGCGACAAGCTGACGGTCATCTACGATATTGACGACGACGTCAGCTGCGTGATCCCGAGCCTGCTTATCCAGCCGCTGGTGGAAAATGCCATCGTTCACGGTATTCAACCCTGTAAAGGCAAAGGCGTGGTGACGATCGGCATTAACGAGTGCGGCAATCGGGTACGCATCAGCGTTCGCGATACGGGCAACGGTATCGATCCCGCCGTGGTTGCCCGCGTGGAAGCCGATGAGATGCCGGGTAACAAAATCGGCCTGCTCAATGTGCATCATCGGGTGAAACTTCTCTACGGCGAGGGTTTGCATATCCGCAATCTGACGCCGGGAACCGAAATCGCCTTTTATGTCCCCAATAACTCTACGCCGCAGGCGCTGACGGAGTCGCTGTTGTCATGAGCGGAGAAAAGATGAAAGTTATCATTGTGGAGGATGAGTTTCTGGCCCAGCAGGAGCTCTCCTGGCTTATTAACACCCATAGCCAGATGGAGATCGTCGGCAGCTTTGACGACGGCCTGGACGTGCTGAAATTTCTCCAGCACAACAAGGTCGACGCCATCTTTCTCGATATCAATATTCCGTCGCTCGACGGGGTTCTGCTGGCGCAAAACATCAGCCAGTTTGCCCATAAACCTTTTATCGTCTTTATCACCGCGTGGAAAGAACATGCGGTGGAAGCCTTTGAGCTGGAAGCATTTGACTACATCCTGAAACCTTACCAGGAGTCGCGCATCATCAATATGCTGCAAAAGCTGACCACCGCCTGGCAGCAGCAAAATAACGCTGCTTCAGGATTAGCCAGCGCGGCGCCACGGGAAAACGACACCATCAATCTGATCAAAGATGAGCGGATCATCGTCACCAGTATTCATGATATTTATTATGCCGAGGCGCATGAAAAGATGACATTCGTCTATACCCGCCGGGAGTCATTCGTCATGCCGATGAACATTACTGAATTCTGCAGCAAACTGCCCACCGCGCATTTCTTCCGCTGCCACCGCTCGTATTGCGTAAATCTCAGCAAAATTCGGGAAATTGAGCCGTGGTTCAACAACACCTATGTGCTGCGCCTGCGTGACCTGGAGTTTCAGGTTCCGGTCAGTCGCAGTAAAGTGAAAGAGTTTCGCCAGTTGATGAATCTGTAGAGAGCGGAAAGCACCGCCATCCGGGCTACGACGGTAGCCCGGGAGAAGAATGCTTAAAGCACCTGGCCCAGCGTCTGACGCAGATGCGCGCCGGAGCCCAGCAGGCCTGGGTTATCATGCACAATCAGGTAAACCGGGATATCCTGAACATAAGCTTTAAAACGGCCTTTGTCTTCAAAACCGCCGCGGAAACCAGAGGCTTTAAAGAACTCCAGGAAGCGCGGCACGATGCCGCCGGCGATATACACCCCGCCAAACGTCCCAAGGGTCAGCGCCAGGTTACCGCCGAAGCGTCCCATAATGACGCAGAACAGCGACAGCGCCCGACGACAGTCAGTGCAGCTGTCCGCCAGCGCTCGCTCGGTCACCTCACGCGGCTGCAGGTTCTCCGGCAGTCGGCCGTCCGATTTGACAATCGCGCGATACAGGTTGACCAGCCCGGGACCTGAGAGCACGCGTTCTGCGGAAACATGCCCCAGCTCGGCGCGTAGCTCTTCCAGAATGATCCCTTCTTCTTCGCTGTTCGGGGCAAAATCAACATGACCGCCTTCGCCCGGCAGGCTGACCCAACGCTTATCAACGTGGACCAGATGCGCCACGCCGAGCCCGGTCCCGGCGCCATAAACGGCGATCGGTTTGCCCGCTACCGGCGCACTGCCGCCAAACTGAATAAGGTGCTCAGCTTTCAGCATCGGAATGGCCATTGAAACAGCGGTAAAATCGTTAATTATCTCCAGATGGGCAAAGCCGAGGTTGCGCTTCATTTCGGCGATAGAGAAAGCCCAGGTATGGTTGGTCATCGCCACCCAGTCGCCGGTAATCGGGCATGCGATGGCGATACAACCTTCGTTGACCGTTACCTGGTGCTCCTCGAGGTAGACGCGCACCACTGCCTCCAGACTGGGGTAATCGAGCCCGGAATAGGTCTTTGCGCGAGAGATCTCTCCACTCGCCAGATCACATAGCGCCAGGCGGGCGTTGGTCCCCCCGACATCTCCTACTAAAGCAAATTTTGTCATTCCGTTACGGCTCCGCTAAAGTCAAAATAAATCTTTTGGCACACTGTAAATTCATGGCGGCTTAACAACAACGTCCAACGCGCAGACGCCCCTTGTTTAGCGACACAGGTCACATTTAGTTTGTAATCTATGCAAGGTAGCCTGTAAAGGACGCGCCGGATATCAGATGTCACCTTAACTTTATCGTTTCAGCACCATTTGCATCGACGGTCTCCGCTGACGAAGGCAAAGTAGTGCTCCAGCACTTTTACAAGGACATTTCCATGCTCCATCCTCGCGCCAGAACAATGCTGATCCTGTCGGTGCCGGCCATCCTGATAGGTATCGCCTGCAGCCTGATCCTGATCGTGGCGATGAAGGTTGCCGCGCTGCTGCAGCGCGTGCTGTGGAGCAATCTGCCCACGCAGTTAGGGGTGAGCGCCGACAGCCCGCTGTGGATCATCGCCATGCTGACGGCGACAGGGATCGCGGTGGGTCTGGTCATTCGTTACAGCCCCGGGCACGCCGGGCCGGATCCAGCGACCGAGTCGTTAATCGGCGCTCCCATTGCCACCGGCGCGCTGCCCGGACTCCTGGCCGCACTGATCCTCGGCCTCGCCGGCGGCGTCAGCCTCGGCCCGGAGCATCCGATTATGGTGGTGAATATCGCGCTGGCTGTCGCCGTCGGCTCCCGACTGTTTCCGCGCGTCAGCTCGCTGGACTGGACCATCCTCGCGGCCTCAGGCACCATCGGCGCCCTCTTCGGTACCCCGGTTGCCGCCGCGCTGATTTTTTCGCAAACCCTCAATAGCAGCAACGATACGCCACTGTGGGATCGCCTCTTTGCTCCCCTCCTCGCCGCCGCCGCCGGCGCGTTGACGACGGGTCTGTTTTTCCATCCCCATTTTTCGCTGCCGATCCCGCACTATGGTCAGATGCGCTTCGTTGATATTCTCAGCGGCATTATCGTCGCCCTGATCGCTATCGCCGTCGGCATGGTGGCCGTCTGGTGTCTGCCGCGACTGCATGCCCTGATGCATCGGTTGAAAAATCCAATCCTGACCCTCGGCATCGGCGGGCTGCTGCTGGGGATCGTGGGGACGATAGGCGGGCCCTTAACGCTATTTAAAGGGCTGGATGAGATGCAGCAGCTGGCCTTCAGCCAGACGCTAACCGCCGCGGATTTTCTGCTTATCGCGCTGGTCAAACTGGCGGCCCTGGTTCTTGCCTCAGCCAGCGGCTTTCGCGGCGGGCGAATTTTCCCGGCGGTGTTCGTCGGGGTAGCGCTGGGGCTGATGCTGCATGCTCATGTTGACGCGGTGCCGGCGGCAATCACCGTTTCCTGCGCGATCCTCGGCATGGTGCTGGTCGTCACTCGCGACGGCTGGTTGAGCCTGTTTATGGCCGCCGTGGTGGTCCCGGATACGACTCTGCTGCCGCTGTTGTGTATGGTGATGCTCCCGGCCTGGCTGCTGCTGGCCGGGAGACCGTTGATGATTGCCAAACGGCATAACGATTAAACGCGGCTGTTTCGCTCCTCAAGGGCCTGCGTCACCGCGCGCAGGAAATCGGGGATATCCATTTTCGGCAGCATCACTTCTACCAGGGTGAGGGTATCGGAGGTGATGCTCTCCGTCATCGCCTCCCGCAGTTCAGACGTCTGAGTGACCCGCCGGCAGCGCGAAGCAACGTCAGGGGCGAAGGCTTCCGGCAGCCGCTGCCAGTCCCACAGAGCGATGTCATTGTAGCGCTGCTCTGGACCATGAATCGCCCGTTCCACGGTATACCCTTCGTTATTCAGCAGCAGAATAAGCGGCTTTTGCTTATCACGCAGCATGGAGCCCATCTCCTGAATGGTCAGTTGGGCCGCGCCATCGCCGACAATTAGCACCACCCGCCGCTCCGCCGCCGCGGTTTGTGCGCCATAGGCGGCCGGGAGAGTAAAACCAATCGAGCCCCACAGCGGCTGGACGATCAGCGATGCTTCAGAGGGCAGCTTCAGCGCCGCAATGCCAAAGGCGGCCGTCCCCTGATCGGCGAGAATAATATCCCCCGGACGCAGGGCGCCCTGCACCGTCGCCCAGAAATTTTTCTGGGTCAACTCGCCTTCAGCGCCCTCCTCAGCCTCCGGCGCCACGACCTGAGGCGTAGCCCACTCCGCCGCCAGCGGGGCGGAAAGCGTCATCAGCGCGGCCAGGGCCTTATCCATCGGCACCCCGCTGAACCAGTGATCGCCCACCCTGACGGCGAAGGGCTGGATCTCAATAGTCTTTTCCCGCGCCAGATGTTGGGTAAATCCTGCGGTGATGGTGTCGGTGAAGCGCGTGCCAATGCAGATGATGGTGTCGGCGTTTTCAATCGCCTCCCGGGTCTGCGGCGCGCTGGCAATCCCGCTGTAGGTGCCGACAAACCCGCTCTGCTGCTCATCGAACAATCCCTTGCCCATGAGCATCGTCGCATGGGCGACAGGCGTTTTCGCCACCCACTCCCGGAGCGTCTTCTGCAGGCCATAACGTTGCGCCAGGAAGTCCGCCAGCAGGGAAATGCGTCGGCTGCCCCGCAGCAGGCGGCTGGCATGTTCGCAGAACCCGGCAAGCTGGTTTTCATCCGCCGGAGCGGGCTCCACCAGCAAGCGCTGGGCTGGGGCAATCGCTGCCGCTCTGGCGACATCGGCTGGCAGCATCAAATAGCCGGGGCGATGATGCGTCAACATATCGCGCAGCACACGGTCGATTTCATGGCAGGCGTTGCCGGCGGTCAGCAGCGCCTGGCTACAGGTGATCTGCTCGCTCATGCGGGCGAAATGGCGAAAATCGCCATCGCCGAGGGTATGGTGCAGCAGTTCGCCGCGCTGCTGGGCGCCGGTAGAGGGCGCACCGACAATATGCAATACCGGAATATGTTCCGCATAGCTACCCGCAATGCCGTTCAGCGCGCTCAATTCGCCGACGCCGTAAGTGGTCAGCAGCGCACCGGCCCCTTTGATGCGCGCATAGCCGTCAGCGGCATATGCCGCATTCAGCTCGTTGGCGCAGCCGACCCACCCCAAGGCGCTGTGCGCGATGACGCGATCGAGAAACTGTAAGTTGTAATCTCCCGGCACGCCGAACAAGCGGTCAATACCGCAGTCGACAAGGCGATCCAGCAGATAATCCCCAATAGTGTAGGTCGGTTGCATATCCATTATCCTCATTTTGGTGCAGGTGTAATTTGAGTATTGAATAAGCGATCCGCCTGTCCAGATGGGAGGTGATAATGGCAGTGTAAAGCAATAATTACGCAGAAAAAGCAGTGTACTCCACGCAGAACATTGTTTAGTGTAAACGTATACACACCCTGTTTTGTCGGCGGAGGAAGAATGGTTTACCAGGCAAGCACCACGCGATATCAAACGATGGAGTACCGTCGCTGCGGCCGCAGCGGTCTGCAACTACCGGCCATTTCCCTTGGCCTGTGGCATAACTTTGGCGATGAAACGCGAGTGGAAACCAGCCGGCAGATGCTCCTGCACGCTTTTGACCTCGGTATAACCCATTTCGATTTGGCCAACAACTATGGGCCGCCGCCGGGCTCGGCGGAAAGCAACTTTGGCCGCATCCTGAAAGAGTCGCTCCTGCCTTATCGCGATGAGTTAATCATCTCCACTAAAGCAGGCTACACGATGTGGGACGGCCCTTACGGCGACTGGGGATCGCGAAAATATTTGGTAGCCAGCCTTAACCAGAGCCTTAAACGCATGGGGCTGGAATACGTCGATATTTTTTACCATCACCGGCCTGATCCACAGACGCCGCTGATGGAAACGATGCGTGCGCTCGATCATCTGGTTCATCAGGGTAAAGCGCTATATGTCGGGATCTCCAACTATCCTCTGGCCCAGGCGCGGGAGGCGGTGAAGATCCTTAACGACCTCGGTACCCCCTGCATCATTCACCAGCCTCGCTACTCGATGTTCGAACGCGGCGTGGAAGAAGGATTGCTGGATTTTCTGCAGACGGAAGGGATTGGAAGCATAGCGTTTTCACCGCTGGCCGGTGGGCAACTTACCGACCGCTATCTCAACGGCATTCCGGCCGACTCGCGCGCCGCCAGCAGCAGTCGTTTTCTGCAGCCGGAGCAACTGACTCCTGCCCGATTAGAAAAAATTCGTCAGCTTAACAGGCAGGCGGAAGCGCGTGGGCAGAAGCTGTCGCAGATGGCGCTGGCCTGGGTGTTGCGCGAAGAGAAAGTCACCTCGGTGCTGATCGGCGCCAGCAAAACCGCGCAACTGGATGATGCCGTCGGCATGCTGCAGAATCGCCATTTCACCACCGAGGAGTGCGCGGCCATCGACGCCATCCTTGCGCTGTAAAGCAAATGTTACTTTAGCAAAAAGTGCTCTTTCCTGCGCTTTCGGAGTTCGTCCGATGCGGCAGGTCTTTACCGGCCCGTAATATCAGGTTAACAGGCCGCTTACGGCCCCGATCGTGAAGGAGAAGAGTATGTTCAGGTCACTGATTCTGGCAGCAGTACTGCTGGCCGCAGGGCCACTGGTCGCTAACGCTGGTGAAATCACCCTGCTGCCGTCGGTAAAATTACAAATAGGCGATCGTGACAATTACGGTAACTACTGGGACGGTGGCAGCTGGCGCGACCGTGATTACTGGCGTCGTCACTATGAATGGCGTGATAACCGTTGGCATCGTCATGACAACGGCTGGCACAAAGGCTGGTACAAAGGCAGAGATAAAGCCTGGGAGCGCGGCTATCGTGCTGGCTGGAACGACCGCGATGACCACCGCGGCGGCTGGGGACGCGGCCCGGGTGGGCGCGGTCACGGTCATGGACATGGCCATCACTAACAAACGAAAAGGGGAGCCCATCGGCTCCCCTTTACTTTATTCAGCATCAGGAATCAATTAATCCACCCCGAGCAGCGACCCCACTATTAACCAGCCGTTCAGGCTCACCACAATAGCGACTATCGCCCAGCCGATGCCTCTCACCCAACGGGTATTCACCAGGTCCCCCATCAGCTTCGCATTGCTGGTAAATATCAGCAGCGGCACCAGGGCAAGCGCAATGCCAAAGCTGAGCAACACCTGACTCATTACCAGGATGCGCGTAGGATCCAGCCCCAGCAGAATGACGACAAACGACGGCAGCATGGTGATCGCCCGGCGAAACCACAGCGGAATATGAAAGCGGATAAACCCCTGCATAACGACCTGACCTGCCAAAGTGCCCACCACGGTCGACGATAAACCGGCGGCAATCAGGCTGAGGCCAAAGATGGTCGCCGCCGCGTGGCTCAGCAGCGGCTCCAGCGTCATGTAGGCCTGATCGAGATCGGCGACGCCGGTATGGCCATTAAAGTGGAATGCCGCCGCAGCGGTCGCCATCATCGCCAGATTGACGAACCCGGCAATGGTCATGGCGATCGCCACATCCCAGCGGGTCGCGTTATAGCGTTCTTTTCGCGTTCCGCCATGCAGATGCTGGGTAAGCGAGGAATGTAAGTAAATGACGTGCGGCATGATTGTCGCCCCCAGTACCCCGGCGGCTAAGAATACCGCCTCCCCGTTGGGCAGCGTGGGGATCACCAGCCCTTTCGTCAGAGGAGCCAGCGCGGGCTGGGAAAAGATCAACTCCACGACATAGGCCACGGCGACAAACAGCAACAATCCACCGATCACCTTCTCCAGTGGTTTTTGTCCGCGCCGCTGCAGCATCAGGATCAGAAAAGTCGCCACCCCGGTCAGCACCGCCCCCTGCAGAAGCGACACGCCGAGCACCAGCTTAAAGCCAATTGCGGCGCCGATAAATTCAGCCAGATCGGTGGCCATAGCGATAATTTCCGCCTGTACCCAGTAAAACCAGACAACAGGACGCGGGTAATGGTCGCGGATCTGCTCGGCCAGGTTTTTGCCGGTGGCAATGCCCAGTTTGGCAGAAAGCACCTGGATCAGCATCGCCATCAGGTTAGCCCACACCACGACCCACAGCAGCTGGTAGCCAAAGCTGGCGCCGGCCTGAATGTTAGTGGCGAAATTACCCGGATCGATATAGCCAATGGCAGCGACGAAAGCCGGGCCCATTAAGGCGAGCTTCACCTTGCGCGCGGCGCGACTACTGCTATTCTCAACGCGACTGCTAGTCATCTTCTGCCTCTGGAAATATAGCCTTTGCTATGTTTCATGCTATCAAAATGCGAATGATTATCAAGTTCATTTAGAATGGAGATAATGATTGCTGTGATAGAAGGGAACAATAGCTGGCCGGAAATGAAATACGGGCGTCAGAAAACGAGATCCAGCCCGCTATTAAGAGTAGTACAAGAATGCAACTTTTAAAACCTTTACGTAACATAACAAAAGTGGATGTTGGATCACTATTTTTGCCATTGGTCACAGTTCCTTGCAATAGTGTGCAATTGATCTCGTTTTCTTTAAAGCCGTTGCATAGAATGTGCACGGAAATTTAACCTGCCTCATATTTGGAGCAACTATGGACCGCGTCTTGCATTTTGTCCTCGCGATCGTTGTGGTGGCTATACTGGCCCTGTTGGTCAGCCATGACCGCCAAAAGATCCGTATTCGTTATGTTGTTCAACTGCTTGTCATTGAAGTCCTGCTGGCCTGGTTCTTCCTCAACTCCGATATTGGTCTGGGTTTTGTGAAAGGATTTTCCGAGATGTTTGAAAAACTCCTCGGGTTTGCCAACGAAGGGACAAACTTCGTGTTCGGCGGCATGAACGATAAAGGCCTGGCCTTCTTCTTCCTCAAGGTTTTGTGCCCTATCGTCTTCATTTCGGCTTTGATCGGCATTTTGCAGCATATTCGTATCCTGCCGATTGTCATTCGCGCGATCGGTACCGTCCTGTCGAAAGTTAACGGCATGGGCAAGCTGGAGTCCTTCAACGCCGTGAGCTCGTTGATCCTCGGCCAGTCGGAAAACTTTATCGCGTATAAAGATATTCTCGGCAAAATGTCGCGCAACCGCATGTACACCATGGCGGCGACGGCGATGTCCACCGTGTCCATGTCCATCGTAGGCGCTTACATGACCATGCTGCAGCCAAAGTATGTCGTTGCGGCGCTGGTGCTCAACATGTTCAGCACCTTTATCGTTCTGTCATTAATTAACCCTTACCGCGTGGAAGAGAGCGAAGAAAATCTGCAGATGTCGAATCTGCACGAAGGTCAGAGCTTCTTCGAGATGCTGGGCGAGTATATTCTGGCAGGTTTTAAAGTCGCGATTATCGTGGCGGCGATGTTGATCGGCTTCATCGCGCTGATCTCGGCGCTGAATGCCCTGTTCGCCACCGTGACCGGTTGGTTCGGCTATAGCATTTCCTTCCAGGGTATCCTCGGCTATATCTTCTACCCGGTCGCCTGGGTGATGGGTGTGCCGGCAAGCGAAGCGCTGCAGGTGGGCAGTATTATGGCTACCAAACTGGTCTCCAATGAATTCGTCGCCATGATGGATCTGCAGAAAATTGCCTCGACGCTCTCCCCGCGCGCGGAAGGCATTATCTCTATCTTCCTGGTCTCCTTCGCCAACTTCTCATCTATCGGTATTATTGCCGGGGCGATCAAAGGTCTGAACGAAGAACAGGGCAACGTAGTTTCTCGCTTCGGTCTGAAGCTGGTGTACGGCTCCACGCTGGTTAGCGTGTTGTCCGCCTCGATTGCGGCGCTGGTTCTGTAACAGACGTCAGTCATCTGAGCCGGGCAATGCCCGGCTTTTTTTTGCCCGTCATTCACCCAGCGGCTGTGGTTTACCGATCAGATAACCCTGCAGATAATTCACGCCCAGCTCCAGCAAGCGCGCTTTTTGCGGTTCGCTTTCGACATATTCCGCCACCACGCTCATCTGTTTCGCCCGCGCCATCTCGACAATCGATTTCACCATGATGGCGTCCAGCGGGTCCGTGAGGATGTCGCGGACGAAGCAGCCGTCAATCTTAATGATATCGGCCTGTAAATGTTTCAGACGTTCATAGTTCGCATAGCCGGTGCCAAAGTCATCAATAGCGATGGCGCAGCCAAACGCGCGCAACGCTTCAAGATTTTGCCGACTGGTGTCCGCATTAGAGAAGGCCTGCTCTTCGGTCACCTCAATAGTTATAAGTTCTGGCGAGACGCTATAGCGTTGAAACAGCGCGATAATCTGCCCTGCGCTGTTCTTTTGCATCAGAGTTGCAGGCAGCAGGTTGACCGAGAAGCGCTGGCCGGGATGCTTATGGAGCATACTGAACAAGGTCTCCAGCACCAGCATGTCAAAACGTTGGCTGAGGTTAAACTGCACAATCAGCGGAATGAATCGGTCGGGCATAATGACGCTATCGCCACAGCGCATGCGCGTGAGGATCTCATGATAACCCTCCCCCTCCGGATTCTGAATCGGTTGCGCATAGAGCATCAGCGCGCGATCTTTGAGCACTTGCTTGACGCGCATTAGGAGGCGCACCTGCTCGGTAGTTTGATCCACTACCAGATCCTGCTCCTCGTCCAGCGCCAGCACCCGACGTTCACTGCCCGCCTGTTCGGAAAGCCAGCTTAGCTGGCCCAGCATCTGGTAAAGTCCCTCACCCTGGCCGTCATCGCGGCCCCAGGCCGCGCCAAACTCCAAATCCAGCGGCTGATTGTGCCAGCTGAACTTTTTGTGGTTGAGGACCGCGACCATATGGTTCAAGCGGGACGACGGCTCCGGTCCATCAAGCACGAGGATCAGTTCGCTGCCCGGTACCTGGAAGACTTTATCCGCCGCTCCCAGCAGCGGTTGCAGCGCCCGAATAATCTGCCGTTTACAGTCCACCCCCATCATCAGACCATAATGCCGACTGAGAAAGTCGAGATTATCAATACGCAGGCTGCAGATAGCCTGCTGAGGACAGCTCTGTAAATGGCTCTCCAGCGCGCGCAGGTTAGGCAAGCCGGTCAGCGGATCCTCTTCCGCCTGGCTACGCCAGCGGCGTTTGTTGCGGTCGCTGCGGGCATAGATGTCGGCCATATAAAACAAACAGATAGTAAAGGAGATCAGAACCGACAGCACAAAGGAGAGTGAATACTCGCTTTGCACCCCCTGGAGAAAGTTTTTGTTATATACCACCAGCAAAAAGGCCGAGACAGACCATGAAATCCGCAACAGCGCATGGCCTATTCGACTGATACCGATAAAGTAGACAATAAAAATAACCGGAACTAAATAACCGGCAATAAATTCAGACTGATACGGCGCACACAATAGCGTTAATATCACCGCCAACGCGATAAACCAATATAGGGTAAAGGAGCGATATTGCGGTGCCAGCCACGGTAAACATTCCTGCTGCCAGAAACGTCGGGCGTAGCGCGGACTGATAATCATCCGCATTGGATAATAAAGAAACGTCGTAAAAATTAATGCCGCACTGATTAAACTTTGGATATCTATTACAGTATAAATCAACGGCATACTACCAAAGTAACTGGTAATAGCTAATGGAAACGCAAAATATTGTCCGGCGAGATACATGGTGATTTTCAGGAGCACCGGCGCGAAGAAGCCGCCCCAGAAGATCCGCGCCCCCATATATTTTGCCGTTGGACCGCAGCGCCAGCGCTTCCCCACCAACAGTCGCAGAATAGCGCAGGAGACAAACACGGCGAACAGTTGACAAAAAAGTAAGATAAACGCCTGCGGCAGCGTTAATTTAATGAGAAAACTATTGGTGATGGCAAACGCGAGAATTAATGGCGCAATTGCATAGCGGCCAAAGATAAAAATAACAGAAAACATCACGCTGATTGGCAGCCAGGCAATATAAATAAGATTGCCGTCAATTATCGTTTGCGGTGAAATAAAACGAGCCAGCGGAATAGCGACTAAACAAATGATAAAGGCCAATAGAGTTTTTTTGATATTAATGTTAATTTTATCAAGCATTATTGTTAATTAAAACTCCAGAAACCTCATCACGTTTAATGGGGGAAATGTTATGTTGCTTATTTAGGGCAGGCAAGGCGAATTATCAGGAAAAAGTCTGAAATTACTTTCGATTTTAATTGCTGGAGATTAACTGACGTAACCAGAAAGTGCTTTACATGAAACCCGCTAAAAACAAAAACCCCCGCCGAAGCGAGGGTTCTGAATTTTGGTGGAGCTAAGCGGGATCGAACCGCTGACCTCTTGCATGCCATGCAAGCGCTCTCCCAGCTGAGCTATAGCCCCACAGGACTTCTTTACGAACCAAATCCGCTGGGTGCAGAATTTGGTGGAGCTAAGCGGGATCGAACCGCTGACCTCTTGCATGCCATGCAAGCGCTCTCCCAGCTGAGCTATAGCCCCGTAACGTAAAGCGTGTCGTGTTGACGGGCGGCATAATATGAATTCCTCGCTCAGGTGTCAACGGCAAAATTATCCTTCCCGATTCAATCGCTGAAAAAGCAGGCAACTTGCTGACATTGCGAGCCTTATCGCAGTCAGAAGTTAAACAGGTCACCTTTTCACGTAAAAGGATGCTATAACATGGGCAGCTAATTCCCATACATTTAATCAGGAAATAGTATGCTCAAGGAACGAATGACACCTGAAGAAATTGCCCATCTAACCGGCTACAGTCGGCAAACTATCAATAAGTGGGTGCGGAAAGAAGGCTGGCAAACCTCTCCGCGACCTGGCGTCCAGGGCGGCAAAGCGCGCCTGGTCCATGTCAATGAGCAAGTCAGGGAGTTTATCCGCAGCGCCCAGCGCGTGGCGGAGACGCCCGGCATCTATTCTCCCCATGATAGCGATCTGGAATCGCTGCTGCTGACCCTCAGTAAAGAACTCACCCCCAGCGAGCAGAAGCAGCTTATGTCATTGTTGCTGCGCGAGGGGATCACCGGGTTACTGCTTCGGTTAGGGATCCGCGATCGGTAAACCATGATGAAACTGAAAGATAAAATGACGCCCGCAGAGCTTGCCGACTGCCTGGGGCTGGCCAGACAAACGATCAATCGCTGGGTTCGCGAGAAACAATGGCGCACCGAAGCAATACCCGGCGTTAAAGGGGGGCGAGCGCGACTGGTGGTTATCGACCAACCGGTACGCGAGTTTCTGACCAACATCCCTGCCAGACGCCATCTGCTTACCGACAATCATCTCGCGGAATCGCCAGGTGCATACCTGGTCAATGAGGCAGACGCGATCTGGCGGCAAATCACGGAAACCCTACAGCTGATGACTCCGGCAGAACAGCTGCAGCTCCGCGATCTGCTGGCCCGGGAAGGGATTAGCGGTTTTCTTGCCCGCCTCGGCATCGCCAGTCCGGAATAACAGACAAAAAAAACGGCAGGGTAACCTGCCGTTGTTTCAGCTGCGTCGCCGTCAGGACGCCTGGCCTTCGCGTTCAGCGATAAAAGCCAGCGCTTTATTGATACGATCTACGCTACGGGATTTACCGATAGCATGGACAGTAACGTCTAGCGCAGGAGATTGCCCTGCCCCGGTAACCGCCACGCGCAGCGGCATACCGACTTTACCCATCCCCACCTCCAGCTCATCAGCAGTTGCCTGAATCGCGTGATGGACGTTTTCCGCCGTCCAGTCGCTAATCGCCGCCAGCTTATCGCGAACCACTTCCAGCGGCTGACGCGCCACTGGTCGCAGATGTTTTTTCGCGGCGTCGGCATCGAATTCAGAGAACTCTTCATAGAAGTAGCGGCAGCTCTGGGCCATCTCTTTCAGCGTCTTGCAACGCTCGCCCAGCAGTTTCACCAGCTCAGCCAGCTGCGGGCCGTTGCGAGTGTCGATATTTTCCTGCTCGATATGCCACTGCAGATGCGTTGCCACATACTCCGCCGGCAGGGTATTGATATAGTGATGGTTTAACCACAGCAGTTTATCGGTGTTAAAGGCACTAGCGGATTTGCTCACCGCGCCCAGCGAGAAGAACTCAATCATCTCTTCGCGAGTGAAAATCTCCTGATCGCCATGAGACCAGCCCAGGCGCACCAGATAGTTGAGTAGCGCTTCCGGCAGGTAGCCGTCGTCGCGATACTGCATCACGCTCACTGCGCCGTGGCGCTTGGAAAGTTTTTTACCGTCATCGCCGTTGATCATCGACACGTGCGCATAAACCGGCACCGGCGCATTCAGCGCTTTGAGGATGTTGATCTGGCGCGGCGTGTTGTTGATATGATCTTCGCCGCGGATCACGTGAGTGATCGCCATATCCCAGTCATCTACCACCACGCAGAAGTTATAGGTCGGGGAACCATCGGTACGGCGAATGATCAGATCGTCCAGTTCCTGGTTGCTGAACTCGATAGGTCCGCGGATCTGATCGTCAAAAATAACCGAACCTTCCTGCGGGTTGGCGAAACGCACGACGCACGGCTCATCGTCAGCATGGTGCTCGTGGCTATGGCGGCAGCGGCCATCGTAACGCGGCTTCTCACCCTTCGCCATCTGCTCTTCGCGCAGCGCTTCCAGACGTTCTTTCGAGCAATAGCATTTGTAAGCGGTACCGGCTTCCAGCATCTCATCGATTACGTTGTTATAACGCTCGAAACGTTTGGTCTGGAAATAGGGGCCTTCGTCCCATTGCAGATTCAGCCAGTTCATGCCATCCATGATGGCTTCAATTGCTTCCGGGGTGGAGCGTTCGAGATCGGTGTCTTCAATACGCAGCACAAACTCACCGCCGTGGTTACGGGCAAAAAGCCAGGAATAGAGAGCAGTACGCGCACCGCCAACGTGCAGATAGCCGGTTGGGCTTGGCGCGAAGCGAGTTTTGATTTTCATGAATTGGCCTTACGTTTAATAAAGATGCCGATAGCCGGCAATGTCCGGTGGAAATTATGGGTCAATATTCTAACACCGTGGGCTGATTCCTCAATGTTGTTCCCATCGGAACGTCACGGTTTGCCATTTTTGTTTATAAATCATGCTATGGCGCCGGTTTCGCGATCGCTTTGTTTAATTTTACGACGAACGAACGAATTCTTTAGAAAAGGCGTTGACTCATTTTCAACTCTCCCTATAATGCGACTCCACACAGCGGGGGTGATTAGCTCAGCTGGGAGAGCACCTCCCTTACAAGGAGGGGGTCGGCGGTTCGATCCCGTCATCACCCACCACTACTTAACGTAGTATCCGCCGTGTAGAACAGAAAATTGAGAAGTGGGTGATTAGCTCAGCTGGGAGAGCACCTCCCTTACAAGGAGGGGGTCGGCGGTTCGATCCCGTCATCACCCACCACTTTCTCGCCAGCTGGATTTTCTGTCAAAATGTTAAGTACCGAAGTGGGTGATTAGCTCAGCTGGGAGAGCACCTCCCTTACAAGGAGGGGGTCGGCGGTTCGATCCCGTCATCACCCACCACTTCGGGTCGTTAGCTCAGTTGGTAGAGCAGTTGACTTTTAATCAATTGGTCGCAGGTTCGAATCCTGCACGACCCACCAATGTAAAAAGGCGCCCTAAAGGCGCCTTTTTGCTTTGCGCCGAACTCAACGATTCGACAAAATTGTCGGGAACAATTTTGAACAACGCGGCAGCGTTGGCCCGCAGGGCGAGTCTCAGGATGAGACGAGTTTCTCTGCAGCAGGTTCGGGTCGAACGTAGTGAGACAACGGAGCCGCTTGCGGCGACGGCCCGAAGGGCGAGGCGAAGCCGAGTCATCCTGCACGACCCACCAATGTAAAAAGGCGCCCTAAAGGCGCCTTTTTGCTATGCGCGGAACATGGCCCTGCCACGAGTCCCTCCGCAGCAATCCCCTCTGTCAGCGCTGATATAGCGGATCTTCAACCCTGGCGGCGGTTAAATTCTCCCCTTCTTCACGCACAATTTCCCATAACGCCTGAGCGGCGGTCGACAGCGAGCGATTTTTCCTGCATGCCAGCATCAGCTGCCGCTCCATCACCGGAGTCAGCCGTTTCACCGTCAGATGGCTCCCCTGCGGTAACGGTAGCGCCAGCGCCGGCAGAACGCTGATGCCAATTCCCGATTCTACCATCGGAAACAGCGTTGCCGGGTGGCCAATCTCCTGGACGATGTTCGCCCGGATAGCCAGCCTGCTGAGGGCCGCATCGATCAGCGGGCGGCTGCCGGACGCATAATCCTGCAGGATTAGCCTTTCATCCTGCAGCGCCAGCCACGGCACTTCTGTCAGGCTGGCAAAAGGATGATCCTCCCGGCAGAGCAGCAAAAATGGTTCCGCCAGAACCACTTCACACTGAAGGTCTGCCGCCGGGCCCGGATCAATCACGATGCCAAAATCCACTTCCCCCTGGCGGATACTCTCCAGCACCCACTGCTGGGGCCGATCGTGCAGCACAAAATCGATATCGGGATAACGACGATTGCTGTGAGCAATACACTGCGGAATAAGGTGGGCGGAAATCGTCTGACTGGCGGCGACCTTGACGGTGCCGCTCAGTTGCTGGCCAACCCGCCCGGCGTCGCGCAGGGTAATCGTCAACTCATCGAGCAAACGTTCCAGCCTGCCCGCCAGCTGCTGGCCCGCCTCGGTGAGCACCACTTCGCGAGTAGTACGGTCGAGCAGACGGACGCCGGTCTGATGCTCCAGCTCCTTGACGCTATGGCTGACGGCCGACTGACTTAAGCCAATCATCTCCCCTGCCCGGCTGAAGCTTCTGGCCCGGGCGACGGTGACAAATACTTTTAACTGACGCAGAGAGTAATTCATCTTTTTTATTCATGAATAGATGCAATAAATCAATTTTATTTCTCAAATGAAAAAAAGCACAATAGCGCATCTCTTTTCAGGAGCGTTTATGAAACTTTTCCGTATTCTCGATCCGTTTACGGCCACGCTAATCACCGTTGTCCTGCTGGCCTCATTCTTCCCGGCCCGTGGCGCTTTCGTCCCCTTCTTTGAACATCTGACCACCGCCGCCATCGCGCTACTGTTCTTTATGCATGGCGCTAAACTCTCCCGGGAGGCGATTATCGCCGGCGGCAGCCACTGGCGTTTGCATCTCTGGGTGATGTGTAGCACCTTTATTCTCTTCCCGCTACTCGGGGTTCTGTTTGCCTGGTGGGCGCCGGTGAATGTCGATCCGATGCTCTACAGCGGCTTTATCTATCTGTGCATTCTGCCGGCCACCGTGCAATCCGCTATCGCCTTTACTTCGCTGGCCGGGGGCAACGTCGCGGCTGCGGTTTGCTCAGCCTCGGCCTCCAGCCTGCTGGGGATCTTTGTTTCCCCGCTACTGGTGGGGGTCCTGATGAACCTTCACGGCGCAGGCGGCAGTCTGGAGCAGGTCGGTAAAATTATGCTGCAGCTGCTGCTGCCTTTCGTGCTCGGTCACTTATCGCGGCCGTGGATTGGCGACTGGGTGGCGAAGCATAAGAAGTGGATTGGTAAGACCGACCAGACCTCGATTCTGCTGGTGGTTTACTCCGCCTTTAGCGAGGCGGTGGTGAATGGCATCTGGCATAAAGTCGGTCTGGGATCGCTGCTGTTTATCGTGGTGGTCAGCCTGGTGCTGCTGGCCATCGTCATCGCGGTCAACGTCTTTGTCGCCCGCCGCTGCGGCTTTAACAAAGCCGATGAGATTACCATCGTCTTCTGCGGTTCGAAAAAGAGCCTGGCCAACGGCATTCCGATGGCCAATATTCTCTTCCCGACCTCCATCCTCGGCATCATGGTGCTGCCGTTGATGATCTTCCACCAAATCCAGCTGATGGTCTGCGCGGTGCTGGCGCGGCGCTACAAGCAGCAAACCGATGCGCGTCTCGCTGAGGAAAAGGCCAACGCGGCCAAAGCCTAACGCGCTTTCTTCAGGGGCTGGACCAGATCGCTCAGCCCCTCAGTTTTAATCAGCAGGGTCAACGCCATCAGCTCGCCAAGATGCCCGGCAGGGAATTGATCCTTACGCGCGAACCACAATAAATACTCTTCCGGGACATCGATTAAGCGACGTCCCTTGTATTTACCGAACGGCATTTCGGTATTGGCTATCTCGACCAGCTGCGCTTTATCCACGTTATTCTCCCAGCAGACGCATCATTTCGGCTTCGTCAATCACCTCGATGCCCAGCTCCTGCGCTTTCGCCAGCTTAGAACCCGCCGCTTCGCCGGCAATCACCAGGTCGGTTTTCTTCGACACGCTGCCTGCCACCTTCGCCCCCAGCGCCACCAGACGCGCTTTGGCGTCATCGCGCGACAGCTGGCTGAGGCTGCCGGTCAGGACCACGGTTTTGCCTGCAAACGGGCTATCAATCTCTTCCGCCTTCACCACCACCGGCGCTGGCCAGCGAACCCCCTCCGCCAGCAGTTGCGCAATGACATCGCGGTTGCTCTCTTCGGCAAAGAAGTTGAAGGTATGGGTAGCGACTACGATGCCGACATCAGGGACTTTCTGTAGCTCCTCAATGGAAGCCTGCTCCAGGGCTTCGAGAGTGCCGAAATGCGCCGCCAGGCCCGCCGCCGTCGCTTCTCCTACCTCGCGAATACCTAAGGCGTAGAGGAAGCGTGCGAAGGTCGTCTCTTTGGCTTTCTCGAGGGCGTTGACTACGTTTTGCGCGGACTTCGGCCCCATCCGATCCAGCCCGGTCAGTTTCCCCGCCGTCAGCCGGAACAGATCCGCCGGGGTATGGACGTACTCTTTCTCCACCAGCTGGTCGATGATCTTGTCGCCCATGCCGTCAACGTCGAGCGCGCGACGGGAGACGAAGTGCTTGAGCGACTCTTTGCGCTGCGCGCCGCAGATCAGGCCGCCCGTACAGCGGGCTACCGCCTCGCCTTCCACCCGTTCAACGTCTGACTGACATACAGGACAGTGGGTCGGGAAGACGACATCCCGGGCATCCGCCGGACGCTCGGAAAGCACCACGTTAACCACCTGCGGGATCACATCGCCTGCCCGGCGAATCACCACCTTGTCGCCGATTTTCAAGCCTAAGCGTTCAATTTCATCGGCATTATGCAGGGTGGCATTGCTCACCAACACGCCGGCAACATGGACCGGCTCCAGACGCGCCACCGGCGTAATCGCCCCGGTGCGGCCCACCTGGAACTCCACGTCCCGGACGAAGGTCATCTGCTCCTGTGCCGGGAACTTAAAGGCCACGGCCCAGCGCGGCGCGCGGGCGACGAAACCCAGCTGTTCCTGCAGCGCCAGCGAATCGACTTTGATCACCACGCCATCAATGTCAAAGCCCAGGTGGGGACGCTCTTCCTCGACTTTACGATAGTAAGTAAGCACTTCCTCGGGGGTGTGGCACAGGGTGACGCGATCGCTCACCGGCAGCCCCCATGCTTTGAACTGCAGCAACCGAGCCGAGTGGCTGGCCGGCAGCTCGCCGCCCTCCAGCACGCCCACGCCGTAGCAGAAGAAAGTAAGCGGTCGCTTCGCAGTGATGCGCGGATCGAGCTGGCGCAGCGAACCCGCTGCCGCATTACGCGGGTTAGCAAACACTTTCCCGCCGGTGCGGCGAGCTTCCTCATTGATTTTTTCAAACCCGGCCTGCGGGAGGAACACTTCCCCACGTACCTCAAGGCGTGCAGGAATATTCTCGCCATGCAGCTTGAGGGGGATGGCGCGAATAGTTCGCACGTTAGAGGTAATATCTTCGCCGGTGGTGCCGTCGCCGCGGGTTGCCGCCTGCACCAACACGCCGTTTTCGTAGAGAATGCTCACCGCGAGGCCGTCGAGCTTAAGCTCGCAGCAGTAGGTAAGATGATCTGTGCTTTTCAGGCGATCCTGTACCCGCTTGTTGAAGGCGAGAAAGCTCTCTTCGTCAAACACGTTATCCAGCGACAGCATCGGCACTTCATGGCGGATCTGGCTAAAGGCGGTGAGTGGCGCCGCCCCCACCCTCTGTGTTGGCGAATCCGGGGTAATCAGCTCCGGGTGCTGGCTCTCCAGCTCGCGCAGCTTGCGCATCAGGCGGTCATATTCCGCATCCGGCACTTCCGGCGCGTCCATAACGTGGTACAGATATTCATGATGGCGAAGCGTGGTTCGCAGTTCAGTCAGTTGTTGTTCGATTGGTTCCATATCACACCATCAATGATAAAAAACCCCCGACAGGCGGGGGTTGAGAAAGGATTGAGTTAACGCGGAACGTCAGGCGTTCGCGTCTTTCACTTCGCGAATACGATCCTGGTATTCACGCAGTTTTTGCGGCGTCATCATGCGACGCTGATCGTCAAGCACCACGCCGCCCACTTCGTCAGCGATATACTGCGCAGACTGCAGCATCAGCTTGAAGTTCTGCAGTTCATCGCCGTAGGAAGGGACCTGCATAAAGATAGTCACCCCAGGGGTCATCATATCCGCCATGCTGTCCGGATTGAAGGTTCCCGGTTTCACCATGTTGGCCAGACTGAACAACACCGGACCGCTGCCGTCCGGACTTAGGTGGCGGTGGAAAATATTCATTTCACCAAACTTAAAGCCGGCCTGCTGGATACTGTTGATCAGCACTTCACCGTTAAGCTGGGCGCCATGATGCGCGGCGACGTTCATCACAATGACCGTCTCTTTGCGCTCTTTCGGCTGCGGCGCGGCGGGCTGCTGCGGCTCTACCGGCTGCGGTTCCGCGACGGCGGGCTGCGATGCGGCAACAGGCTGTGGCGCAGGCTGCTGCGGGGCGGCTGGCTGCGGCTGAGCGACGGTCGGCGTCACCGGTTGCGGCGCGACAGGCTGCTGCACAACAGGCTGCGGCTGGTGTTGCGGTTGTACGGGCGGCTGCGCAGGTTGCGGCTGTTGCCAGCCAGGCTGCGGAGCCGCATGCGGCGCAGGCTGTTGCTGCGGTGGAACCGGGGCCTGGCGCGGCGGCTGCGGCGGCTGGCGAACCGGTTCTTCAGGACGCGCAGGCTGCTGCATCTGGCGCTCGTAAGGCGGCTGGTACTGGTGCTGCGGCGCCTGACGAGGGGCTTCATGCTCCCCATGCGCGCCGTGCGGGGCGTGAGTCACCGGATGAACGCGGACTTCTCCTACGCCTTCAACATTATCATCAAAGTCGTCGTTTTCCGACTCATCGTCGCGCGACTTCATACGTTTCAGTGGGCGATCGCGAAACATCGAAGAACGTTCTTTACGGCTGGTCCAGAAACCATGTACCAGTAAAGCGATTATGGCGATCGCGCCAACAATGATTAATATCAGACGCAAATCCTGCATCATTATATTCTCTGTTGTTCTAACACCTTGCCACCACGGCAAACATTTACTCACTAAGAGTATTTGCCGATTACCTCAAGTGCAAGTGCGTCGGTCGCTTTCACCACATAAAGATGAACTAAATCGTGCTTTTTGCTGTTTTTTCGAACATTTCCTAACTGGTTATTGTCTGACGACCCGATAAAATAAGCGAGCATTCACACCGGATGTTAAAAAAGGAGCAATGCCTGGCTATGGTTTCATCATCCGCACCGACCCCGCGCAGCGGCGTTTATTATTTTTCGCAGGGCTGGAAACTCATCGGGCTGCCGGGCATACGGCGTTATGTCTTCCTGCCTTTACTGGTTAACGTGCTGCTGATGGGCGCTGCCTTCTGGTGGCTGTTTACCCGTCTCGGCAGCTGGATCCCCTCGCTGATGAGCCATGTGCCGGACTGGCTGCAGTGGCTAAACTACCTGCTGTGGCCGGTGGTAGTGCTCTCAATCCTGCTGGTGTTTGGCTACTTCTTTTCGACGATCGCCAACTGGATAGCCGCGCCGTTCAGCGGCCTGCTGGCGGAACAGCTGGAAGCGCGCCTGACCGGCGCTACCCCGCCGGACGTCGGCGTCTTTGGCATCATGAAAGATATTCCGCGGATTATGAAGCGTGAGTGGCAGAAGCTGGCCTGGTATCTGCCGCGCGCCATCGTGCTGTTGCTGCTCTACTTTATTCCCGGCGTTGGCCAGACGGTAGCCCCAGTACTCTGGTTCCTGTTCAGCGCATGGATGCTGGCGATTCAATACTGTGATTATCCCTTTGATAATCACAAGGTTCCCTTCAAAACCATGCGCGAAGCGCTGCGCAGTCGCAAAGTGATGAATATGCAGTTTGGGGCGCTCACCAGCCTGTTCACAATGATCCCGGTGTTAAACCTGGTGATCCTTCCGGTGGCTATCTGCGGCGCCACCGCCATGTGGGTCGATTGCTATCGCGATAGACACGCCAGCTGGAAATAGCGGTAACACCTTCACTTGGGGGCGGCAAAGGCCGCTCCCTTATATCGCGCTTATTCCTTCTTGCTTATCATTATTTCCCTTCCGCATATAGATATGCTAAATCCTTACTTCCGCATATTCTTTAAGCGGGTATGCTGATGCCGTACCCCCAAATTTCATACAGTTAAGGACGGGCCATGAGTAAGATTTTTGAAGACAACTCCCTGACTATCGGTCATACGCCGCTGGTACGACTGAACCGCATCGGTAATGGCCGTATCCTGGCAAAGGTAGAATCTCGTAACCCGAGCTTTAGCGTAAAATGCCGTATCGGCGCCAATATGATCTGGGATGCTGAAAAGCGCGGCGTTCTGAAACCTGGCGTGGAACTGGTCGAGCCGACCAGCGGCAACACCGGTATCGCCCTCGCCTACGTGGCGGCGGCCCGCGGCTACAAACTGACGCTAACCATGCCGGAAACCATGAGCATCGAGCGTCGTAAGCTGCTGAAAGCCCTGGGCGCCAACCTGGTGCTGACCGAAGGCGCCAAAGGCATGAAAGGCGCTATCCAGAAAGCGGAAGAGATTGTCGCCAGCAACCCGGAACAATTCCTGCTGCTGCAGCAGTTCAGCAACCCGGCTAACCCGGAAATCCACGAGAAGACTACCGGCCCGGAAATCTGGGAAGATACCGATGGTCAGGTGGATGTGTTTATCTCCGGCGTAGGTACCGGCGGAACGCTGACCGGCGTCAGCCGCTATATCAAAAACACCAAAGGTAAAAAAGATCTGATCACCGTCGCCGTTGAACCGACCGATTCCCCGGTGATCGCCCAGGCGCTGGCGGGGGAAGAGCTCAAGCCGGGTCCGCACAAAATTCAGGGTATCGGCGCCGGCTTCATTCCTGGCAACCTGGATCTGAAGCTGGTCGACAAAGTGATCGGCATTACCAACGAGGAAGCTATCTCCACGGCGCGCCGCCTGATGGAAGAAGAAGGCATCCTGGCGGGTATCTCTTCCGGGGCCGCCGTTGCCGCCGCGCTGAAGCTGCAGGAAGATGAGGCCTTTACCAATAAGAATATTGTGGTTATCCTGCCTTCCTCAGGTGAGCGTTATTTAAGCACCGCGCTGTTCGCCGATCTCTTCACTGAGAAAGAGCTGCAACAGTAGTGCCAGCTTGTAAATAATGTGTAAAAAAGCACCTTTTCAGGTGCTTTTTTGTGGCACACGTCAAAGTTTTACCCCTCCTGGCATTGATTCACCTCGTAGGGTCTGGTATTTAACCAGCACATTTATTTTGATGCGCGAAATTATTCAGAAGAGGATTTCCGCCAGCTGAATCGATTTTATGATTTGGTTCAAGTCTTCCTTTCGCGGCATAATGTTTAATGACGTGCTAGACGTCAATGGCCCGCAGGTCTTCGCAGCGCCAGGCGCTGCCGACGCCAAGGCCGGAAACGTAACGCCGGCGCTAACAATACAGGCTAAAGTCGAGTCGTTAGACTAGACTTTAGGTCCACAACACTAAACCTATAAGTTGGGGAAATATAATGTTCCAGCAAGAAGTTACCATTACCGCTCCGAACGGTCTGCACACCCGCCCTGCTGCTCAGTTTGTTAAAGAAGCTAAAGGCTTCACTTCTGAGATCACTGTAACCTCCAACGGCAAAAGCGCCAGCGCCAAAAGCCTGTTCAAACTGCAGACTCTGGGCCTGACCCAGGGCACCGTAGTGACCCTCTCCGCTGAAGGCGAAGATGAGCAGAAAGCTGTTGAGCATCTGGTTAAACTGATGGCTGAACTCGAGTAAGTTCACGGGTTCTTTTTCATATCAGTCACAAGTAAGGTAGGGTTATGATTTCAGGCATTTTAGCATCCCCGGGTATCGCCTTCGGCAAAGCATTGCTGCTGAAGGAAGATGAAATTGTCATCGACCGGAAGAAAATTTCTGCCGATAAGGTTGATCAGGAAGTCGAACGTTTCCTGAGCGGCCGCGCCAAGGCCTCCGCCCAGCTGGAGGTCATCAAAACCAAAGCTGGTGAAACTTTCGGTGAAGAAAAAGAAGCCATCTTCGAAGGGCATATTATGCTGCTGGAAGATGAGGAGCTTGAGCAGGAAATCATAGCCCTGATTAAAGATAAGCACATGACTGCCGACGCGGCAGCCAATGAAGTTATCGACGGTCAGGCCACTGCCCTGGAAGAGCTGGATGATGAATACCTGAAAGAACGTGCGGCTGACGTACGTGATATCGGTAAGCGCCTGCTGCGCAACATCCTTGGTCTGGCAATCATCGATCTGAGTGCGATTCAGGATGAAGTCATCCTCGTCGCCGCCGATCTGACCCCGTCTGAAACCGCACAGCTGAACCTGAAAAAAGTGCTGGGTTTCATCACCGATGCGGGCGGTCGTACCTCCCACACCTCTATCATGGCGCGTTCCCTGGAATTGCCGGCCATCGTGGGCACCGGCAGCATCACGGCGCAGGTGAAGAACGGCGACTATCTGATTCTCGACGCGGTGAACAACCAGGTTCTGATCAACCCGTCTAACGAGCAAATTGAAGCGCTGCGTAGTCTGCAGGCTCAGGTTGCGGAAGAAAAAGCCGAACTGGCGAAACTGAAAGATCTGCCGGCGATTACCCTCGACGGCCATCAGGTTGAAGTCTGCGCCAACATTGGTACCGTTCGCGATGTCGAAGGTGCTGAGCGCAACGGCGCCGAAGGCGTAGGCCTGTATCGTACCGAATTCCTGTTCATGGACCGTGACGCGCTGCCAACTGAAGAAGAACAGTTTGCGGCTTATAAAGCGGTGGCTGAGGCCTGTGGCTCTCAGGCCGTTATCGTCCGTACCATGGATATCGGCGGCGACAAAGAGCTGCCGTACATGAACTTCCCGAAAGAAGAGAACCCGTTCCTCGGCTGGCGTGCCGTGCGTATTGCGATGGATCGTAAAGAGATCCTGCGCGACCAGGTTCGCGCCATCCTGCGTGCCTCCGCTTTCGGTAAGCTGCGCATTATGTTCCCGATGATCATCTCTGTTGAAGAAGTGCGTGCGCTGAAGAAAGAGATCGAAATCTACAAACAGGAACTGCGTGACGAAGGTAAAGCATTTGACGAATCCATTGAGATCGGCGTGATGGTGGAAACACCGGCTGCGGCGACTATTGCTCGTCATCTTGCCAAAGAAGTTGATTTCTTTAGTATCGGCACCAATGATTTAACGCAATATACTCTGGCAGTTGACCGTGGTAATGATATGATTTCACATCTTTACCAGCCGATGTCACCGTCTGTACTGAATCTGATTAAGCAAGTTATTGATGCTTCTCACGCTGAAGGTAAATGGACTGGCATGTGCGGTGAGCTTGCGGGCGATGAACGTGCTACACTTCTGTTGCTGGGTATGGGGCTGGACGAATTCTCTATGAGCGCCATTTCCATCCCGCGCATCAAGAAGATTATTCGTAATACGAACTTCGAAGATGCGAAAGTATTAGCAGAGCAGGCTCTTGCTCAACCGACAACGGACGAGTTAATGA
This sequence comes from Klebsiella sp. 64, assembly GCF_018223915.1. NCBI lineage: Bacteria > Pseudomonadati > Pseudomonadota > Gammaproteobacteria > Enterobacterales > Enterobacteriaceae > Klebsiella > Klebsiella sp. 64. The sequence continues at coordinate 164,812 of NZ_JAGRQZ010000018.1, read as the reverse complement.
CGCTGGTTAACAAGTTCATTGAAGAAAAAACAATCTGCTAATCCACGAGATGCGCGGCCCAAATTACTGCTTAGGAGAAGATCATGGGTTTGTTTGATAAATTGAAATCTCTGGTTTCTGATGACAAGAAAGACACCGGAACTATTGAGATTGTTGCTCCCCTCTCCGGTGAGATCGTCAACATTGAAGACGTGCCGGATGTGGTTTTTGCGGAAAAAATTGTGGGCGATGGGATTGCCATCAAACCGACTGGCAACAAAATGGTCGCGCCGGTAGACGGTACCATTGGTAAAATTTTCGAAACCAACCACGCGTTCTCTATTGAATCTGATAGCGGCATCGAGTTGTTCGTTCACTTCGGTATTGATACCGTTGAACTGAAAGGCGAAGGCTTCAAGCGTATCGCGGAAGAAGGTCAGCGCGTGAAAGTCGGCGATCCGGTTATCGAATTTGATCTGCCGCTGCTGGAAGAGAAAGCCAAGTCGACTCTGACGCCGGTGGTTATCTCCAACATGGACGAGATCAAAGAGCTGATCAAACTGTCCGGTAGCGTGACCGTGGGTGAAACCCCGGTAATCCGCATCAAGAAGTAATGCTTGCTGCATAAAAATGGCGCCGAAAGGCGCCATTTTTTTATACCGCGCAAGTTACCGGTCGATAGCACTTCTCGCGGGACAAGACGCGCAATCCCTCCGGGGTGCTCTCCAGAATTCGCCGCTCGCTGTCAGCGACCAGCAGTTCGCACTGATATCCACCGGCCAGGCCGAACAGCGACCGCGCCACGCAGGCATCCTCCAGCGCCGCCTCACCTGTCGTATCAAAATGACCAACAATGCGTCCCTGCTGGCGGATCACTAACCGATAGCTTTTCATCTGCTTTGCTCCAGCGGCGGTAGGATCAATTCGTCACACCCCTGGGCGGCAGTCCAGTTCATCACCTCCAGCACGCGCTGGGCAGCAGCCTGCGTCGCTGCCCCCAGCGCCAGGCCGGAAAGCAACCCGCTCACCAGCTCCGCGCAGAACAGATCGCCGGTTCCTTTTAAGTCTGTCTCCACCCGCGGGTGAACCACCACTTCCACTGCATCGGCCGTCACCACCAGCACATTGATCGTCGAATCGGCCTCTCCCGGCGCGCTGGTGATCACCACCCATTTGAGGGTGTCCGACAGCAGGCTTCGCGCCGCGGCGACCGCCTCCTGCCGATCGCGACAGCGCTGGCCGCTCAGCGTCTCCAGTTCGAACAGATTGGGGGTGATCCCTTGCGCCAGCGGCAGCAGGTGCTGACGATAGGCGTCCGGGATCTCAGCCTTGACATAGATGCCGCTGTCGACATCGCCGATGACCGGATCCACGAGAATGCACAACCCGGGATGGCGGGCCCGTACGCGCGTCAGCCACTGCGCCAGGCGTTCGATTTGCACTGCGCTGCCCATATAGCCGGTGGTGACCGCACGCAGTTCGCGCAGCGCGTCGCGCTCCTCCAGCGCCTGCAGATACCCGACAAACCACTCTTCCGGAATAATGCCGCCATAGAACGTCTCATAATGGGGCGTATTACTGAACAGCACCGTCGGCACCGCCAGCACGCGCAGACCATGCTGTTTAATCGCCGGAACCGCGATGCTGTTGCCGACGCTGCCATAGACTACCTGCGACTGCACGGCGACGATATCCACTTCCGACGCCCGGCTTTTGTCGTGAAAGAGCACTGATTGTATATCATCCTGCTGGCCCATCTTTTCTCCCCCCGCTGGACAGCGGGTCACGCACTGATTATGATTCGTCCTATGCTAAATTCCATTTTGTCATAGGTCAATAATGTTAGCCGGAAAAACCGCCAGCGAAATCTTCGATAACATCCGCCATCTGGTGCAGAGCGGCGGGTTGCAGCCCGGAGAGGTTCTGCCGCCGGTACGTGAACTCGCCAGCCAGCTTGCAGTGAATCGCAACACTGTCGCCGCCGCCTATAAACGGCTGGTGACCTCCGGGCTGGCCGTCAGTCAGGGACGCAACGGTACAGCCATTAAAGCGCGGGACACACTGCCGGCGCTGGAGGGAGGTGACCCAACGACCCCGCTGAACGATATCTCCAGCGGCAATCCGGATCCAGCCAGACTGCCTGATTTACCCCGCTATCTGGGCCAGATTGCCCGCACGCCCCGCCTGTATGGCGATGCGCCCATCGAGCCGCGGCTTGGCCAATGGGCCGAGGCGTGGTTTGCCAGAGAGATAGCCGTTCCCTTTGCGGTGAATCTCGCCAGCGGGGCGATAGACGCCCTGGAGCGCCTGCTGTGCGCTCTGCTGCTCCCCGGCGACGGCGTTGTGGTGGAAGATCCCTGTTTTCTCAGCAGCATCAATATGGTGCGTTACGCCGGTTTTACCCCCTGCCCGGTGGCGGTGGATGCCGAAGGGATGGATCCTGACGGCCTGGAGGAGGCGTTACGCAACGGCGCACGGGCGGTGATCTTAACCCCGCGCGCGCATAATCCTACCGGCTGTAGCCTGACGGAAACCCGGGCGCATGCCCTGCGGGAGGTGCTAGCCCGCTATCCGCAGGTACTGGCGATTGTTGATGACCATTTTGCCCTGCTGTCGGCCACGCCATGGCACTCCCCTCTTCCTGCAAGCACCCAACGCTGGGCGCTGGTGCGCTCGATGTCAAAAACCCTCGGACCAGACCTGCGGCTGGCCTTTATCGCCAGCGATGCCGCTACTTCAGCGGCGCTGCGCCTGCGGCTTAACGCCGGCAGCCAGTGGGTCAGCCATCTGCTGCAGGACCTGACGCTGGCCTGCCTGACCGACGAGGCGTTTATCGCCTCGATGACGGAGACTCGTCGTCACTATCGCCAGCAGAATGAGAAACTGGCGGCGGCGCTGGCCCGGCACGGCTTCAGCCATGCTACGCCAGGGGATGGCCTCAATTTCTGGCTGCCGCTGCCAGCGGCGAGCCAGCCCTACGCCTTACGCCTGGCCCGCGCCGGCTGGCTGGTCCGGGAGGGAGAGGTGTTTGGCATCCGTACGCCCTCCCACGGGCTACGCCTGTCGCTGGGCCGTCTGAGTGACGCTGAGATTTCCCGCCTGGCGGCCGATATTGCGCAGGCCTTAGACGCCCCCTGACGCAGGCAGTCCACCGAACGTATCGGGGAGTGATGGCAGCTGCCGACAAATTAATGAAAAATAAACGACAACAGGCTAGTCTTTCCTGCATGCCCTGATCGCCGAGGCGGACAAATCGCTCACAACAAGGAGCACCAGAGATGCATCACCCTGACCCGGCACTGAAAGCGGTCATTGAAGCCTGCGATCGCGCTATCTCGCAGGAAGATTACGATACCCTGATGAGTTATTACGCAGAAGACGCCGCGCTGGTCGTCAAACCGGGCATGGTGGTCAGAGGGAAAGAGAATATCCGCAAAGCCTTTATCGCCATTGCCGACTATTTCCAGCACCGACTGGTGGTGACTCAGGGGAAAATGGAGGTTATTGAAGGCGGCGGCAATGCGCTGGTGATTATGGAGACCTGGCTGGATATCCCGACGGCGGACGGGATATCCCAGGTTACGCGACGCGCCACCTATGTCTTTCAGAAGCAGGGCGAACGCTGGCTGTGCACCGTCGATAACTCCTACGGCACCGACCTGCTTGATGATTAAATGCCCGCCCCCTGGCTAAAGTGTTCTTCGCCGAACACGCCGGTGGAAAGGTAACGATCGCCGCGATCGCAGACAATCGCCACCACCACCGCGCCAGGATTTTCGCGGGCTATGCGTAACGCGCCCGCTACCGCGCCGCCCGAACTGACGCCGCAGAAAATGCCTTCCCGCACCGCCAGCTGACGCATGGTGTTCTCGGCATCCTGCTGATGAATATCCAGCACCGTATCCACCAGCGAAGCGTTAAAGATCCCCGGCATATACTCTGCCGGCCAGCGGCGGATCCCGGGAATACTGCTCCCCTCCTCCGGCTGCAGGCCAACAATGGTCACCGGTTTACTCTGTTCACGCAGAAAACGTGACACGCCGGTAATGGTGCCGGTGGTCCCCATACTGGAGACAAAGTGGGTGATACGCCCCGCGGTCTGCTGCCAGATTTCCGGGCCGGTGGTGGTGTAGTGGGCGTAGGGGTTATCCGGGTTGTTAAACTGATCGAGCAGTTTGCCTTCTCCGCGCTGGGCCATTTCCAGAGCCAGGTCGCGGGCCCCCTCCATCCCTTGCTCTTTGCTGACCAGGATAAGCTCGGCGCCGTAAGCGCGCATCGCGGCCCGACGCTCCTGGCTCATGTTGTCGGGCATCAGCAGCTTCATCCGGTAGCCTTTCAGCGCGGCGATCATCGCCAGCGCAATACCGGTGTTGCCGCTGGTCGCTTCGATCAGCACGTCGCCGGGCTGAATTTCGCCGCGCTTTTCCGCTTCGACGATCATCGACAGCGCGGCGCGATCTTTCACCGAGCCGGCCGGATTATTGCCTTCGAGTTTGACCCACACTTCGCTGCCGTTGTCCGGTCCCAGACGCTGAAGTTTGACCAGAGGGGTATTGCCGATGGTTTGTTCGAGTGTATTCACGATTTTTACTCAATAAAAAAGCCGGGCGGCGCTTCGCTTACCCGGCCTGGCAGACGCGTGATAATTCCAGACCGGGTAAGCAGAGCCTCACCCGGCAAAAGCACATGGATTTAAGCTATCAGGCCGACTCCGCCAGAGCAAGCTCGCCGCGCGGCTCGATACGCTCGGTACCGTTGTACAAACGCGCGTTTTGCAGCCCGACGAACAGCCGTTCGCCGCGGGACGGCGCCTCATCGCCCGTTAACACCACGCTCAGCGGTTCGTCATACCACCCCAGAGGCTGGACGACTAATTGGGTGTAGTGCCCTTTCGGACTGGCCTCCAGGACCTGCACCGGCAGCGGCGAATCCAGGCTGGTCCGCCGGCTGATGTCCACTTCCCATGGGCGCAGGAACAGGTCCACTGGCCCCTGGTATGCCGGGGTATAGCCTAACGGCCAGCGGTGGGCGCCGACGTGGAACTGTCCACCGCGGATGACCCCCTGCAGGCGGTTCACTTCCCCCATAAACTCCAGCACGAAACGGGTAGACGGCTCACGCCATACGCGCTCCGGGGCATCGGCCTGTTCGATGTTGCCCTGGCTCATGACCACCACCCGGTCGGCAACTTCCATCGCCTCTTCCTGATCGTGGGTGACGAACACGCTGGTGAATTTCAGCTCTTCATGCAGCTGACGCAGCCAGCGGCGCAGCTCTTTACGCACCTGCGCATCCAGCGCACCGAAAGGTTCATCCAGCAGCAAAATTTGCGGCTCCACCGCCAGGGCGCGCGCCAGCGCCACGCGCTGCTTCTGGCCTCCGGACAGCTGCGCCGGATAGCGATCCGCCAGATGGGCCAGCTGCACCATCTCCAGCAGTTTGGTCACCTTGGCTTTAATCGCCGCCGCATTGGGGCGTTCGCGGCGCGGCAGCACGGTCAGGCCAAAGGCGATGTTATCGAACACCGTCATATGGCGGAACAGCGCATAGTGCTGGAAAACGAAGCCCACTTTACGGTCGCGAGCGTGCATCCGACTGACGTCGGTACCGTGGAAGCGGATATGACCGCTGGTCTGATGCTCCAGACCGGCGATAATTCGCAGCAGGGTGGTTTTTCCGGAGCCCGAGGGCCCCAGCAGCGCAACCATTTGTCCGGAAGGGATATCCAACGAGATATCATTCAGCACCTGGGTGCGACCAAACGATTTCTTAATATTGGCAATCTCAATGCTCATGATTTCCCTCCTGTTGCGCGCGTTCTTTCTGATTGGCCAGACGCCATTGCAACATACTCTTTAAAAACAGGGTCAGAATAGCCATTAACGTCAGCAGGGCAGCGGCGGTAAACGAGCCGACGGTGTTGTAATCCTGCTCCAGTAGTTCAATTTGCAGCGGCAGCGACAGCGTTTCGCCGCGGATCGAGCCGGAAACCACCGACACCGCGCCAAATTCGCCGATGGCGCGGGCGTTGGTCAGCACCACGCCGTACAGCAGCGCCCAGCGAATATTGGGCAACGTCACCCGGCGGAACATCTGCCAGCCGGACGCGCCCAGCAGCACCGCGGCCTCATCTTCATGACTGCCCTGACTCATCATCACCGGCACCAGCTCACGCACCACAAACGGACAGGTAACAAAGATGGTCGCCAGCACCATGCCCGGCCAGGCGAACATGATTTGCAGATTATGCGCGTCAAGCCAGCCGCCCAGCGGACCGTTAGAGCCGTAAAACAGCAGATACACCAGACCGGCCACCACCGGCGAGACGGCGAACGGGATATCCAGCAACGTCAGCAGCAGTTGGCGCCCCGGAAAGGTAAAACGTGTCACCAGCCAGGCCAGCAAGGTACCGAACACCAGGTTCACCGGTACGGTAATCAACGCAATCATCACCGTCAGCCAGATAGCATGCAGCATGTCCGGGTTCGCCAGGTTTTCCAGCACCGGCATCAATCCTTTGCTGAAGGCCTGGATAAAGATGTAGAGCATCGGCACCACAAGGATGAAGGCGGAGACCAGCATCCCGACGCCAATCAGAAACCATTTTCCCCAGTTGATACGGGGCGCGTCGTAGCGTTTCAATTGAGTAACTTCCGCCATTAGTGACCTACCACGCGTCGACCAAAGCGACTCTGCAGGGTATTGATGGAAAACAGCAGCAGCAGTGAGGCGGCCAGGATCACCGAGGCGATGGCGCTCGCCGCCGGATAGTCAAACTCCTGCAGACGAATAAAGATCATCAGCGACGTCACTTCCGTCTTCCACGCGATGTTGCCGGCGATAAAAATCACCGCGCCGAATTCGCCGAGGCTGCGGGTAAACGACAGAGCAATGCCCGCCAGCAGCGCCGGCGACAGCTCCGGCAGCACCACCTTGCGGAAACTCTGCCAGCGCGTAGCGCCCAGCGTTTCCGCCGCTTCCTCATACTCGGGCCCCAACTCTTCCAGCACCGGCTGCACGGTGCGTACCACAAACGGGATGCTGGTGAAGGCCATCGCCACGGCGATACCGAGCCAGGTATAGGTGACTTTAATATCGAACTTCGCCAGCCATTCCCCGTAAATACCGTTCACCGAAAACAGCGAGGCCAGGGTCAGACCGGCTACCGCCGTCGGCAGCGCAAACGGCAGGTCCATTAAGGCATCCAGCAGCGTGCGGCCCGGAAAACGATAGCGGGTCAGGATCCAGGCCATCAGCAGACCAAAGACGCCGTTAAAAATCGAGGCCACAAACGCCGACAGCAGCGTCACCTTATAGGCGGCCACCACCTGCGGGTTGGTGATCACATCCCAGTACTGCGCCCAACTCATCTGCGCCAGCTGCATCACCAGCGCGCTGAGCGGTAATAACAAAATCAGACAGACAAACAGCAGGCTGGTGCCAAGGCTCAGGGTAAAGCCCGGCAGCACGCGCTTGGACGACACAGCAAACATTACTTACGCCCCGCCGCCAGCAGTTTGTCCAGTTCGCCGCCGCTGGCGAAGTGGGTTTTCATCACCTCAGGCCAGGAGCCAAACTTATCTTCCACGCGGAACAGCTCGGTCTGCGGGAATTTATCCTTCAGAGCATCCATCACTTTCGGGTTGTTTACCCGATAGTAGTAGTCGGTAATGATAGTTTGCGCCTGTGGCGTATAGAGCCAGTTCAGGTAGGCTTTCGCCGCCTTTTCCGTGCCATTGGCTTTGACGTTTTTATCGACCCAGGCTACCGGGAACTCCGCCAGAATGTTGGTTTTCGGGATAACCACTTCAAATCCCTGCGCCTCATACTGCTTGCGAATATTATTCACTTCCGATTCGAAGCTAATCAGCACATCGCCGAGGCCGCGCTCGGCGAAGGTGGTGGTCGCTCCGCGCCCGCCGGTGTCAAAGACTTCGACGTTCTTGAGAAACTGAGTCATAAACTGTTCGGTTTTAGCTTTATCGCCGCCATCAGCTTTATCCGCCGCGCCCCATGCCGCCAGGTAGGTGTATCGGGCGTTACCCGAGGTTTTCGGATTCGGGAAGATCAGCTTAACGTCAGAGCGAACCAGGTCGTTCCAGTCATGAATGTTTTTCGGATTGCCTTTACGCACCAGGAAACCCATCGTCGAATAGAACGGTGAGCTGTTGTTCGGCAGACGGCTTTGCCAGTCGGCCGGGATCAGGTTGCCTTTGTCATGCAGGATCTGCACGTCCGTCACCTGGTTGTAGGTGACCACGTCCGCCTTCAGGCCCTGCAAAATAGCCAGCGCCTGCTTGGATGAACCGGCATGCGACTGCTTGATGGTCAGCTTGTCCCCACCATTGTCTTTCGCCCACTGCTGCTCAAAAGGCGGGTTAAGGGCGGCAAACAGCTCGCGGGAGACATCATAGGAGCTGTTCAGCAGCTCCGTCGCCTGCGCCTGCGCCACCAGCAGCATGGAAGCCGCCAGCGCCAGATATCCTTTTTTCAGTGATTTAACGGCCATTGCGCACCCTTATCAACGTTGAACATTTTCTGATGATCATCATATTTATAACGGGTACGAAAGGAGTAACGGTTTTATATACCGTTTGGCGATTTGGAAGTCGAAAAGGGAATAAGCAACTGGCAAAGCTTAGCTGAAAGCGGCTCGCAGATTAGACGGGTCATTGTGACAAACGGCAGCCAGGCGTGCACTGTGTTTATATGAAAAACACACAGATATTTGCTCGTCAGCTCAGACGTAGCTTAACGCCCGCAGAACGTCGACCAGGGTACTGACTGGGCAACCGCCGTTTTGCTAGCGATACGTTTCGCCGTCAGCACCCCGTTGGCCCCTATATTCTCGATTTCGCCTGCTGCGCAATACGGCTGGCGATTGAACTGGACGGCGGCCAACACGATGACGCCGCACCCGCTGGCAACAGAGCGAGGGATGGCGAGTTTTACGCTTCTGGAATATTGAGTTTGAAGAGCATGGTGATGCGGTGATGGCGGGGATACTTGAAGCGCCTGAGTCGCCGATGCCCTCACCCCTCCCCTCTGACTGAGGGAGAGGGAGTAAAAGAATCCGCACGCAGATCCCATAACCGCACCGAACAGTTCCCTCCCCCCTTTGGGGAGAGGGTTAGGGTGAGGGGAAAAATTACAGCGCCTGGATACGCTCCAGCGACGGCGCGAAGTAATACCCGCCGGTCACCGGTTTGGTGAAGCGCAGCATCGCGTCGCGTTTACCGTCGGTATCGCCAAACATGCTCAGCAGCTGCTGCTCGATGTTATACAGGCGCGCGCAGTAGGCGCAGAAATAGAGGCCATGGGTGCCGCTGGCGGTGCCGTACGGCAGGCTCTGACGGACGATTTTCAGCCCTTTGCCATCTTCTTTTAAGTCCACGCGGCTCAGGTGCGACGTGACCGGACGTTCATCGCCATCGATCTCTTCGTTAGCGTCTTTAGTACGGCCGATCATCATCTCCTGATCCGGCACGCTCATGCGGTTCAGCTGTTTGAGATTATGCTCCCAGCGCTGGACGAACACGTAGCTGCCGCCCGCATCCACGCCGTCTTTAATGACCGCCACTTCGCGGCGGGTTTCTTCCCCCGCCGGGTTTTCGGTGCCATCGACGAAGCCGCTGAGGTCACGCTCTTCCACCCAGCGGAAGCCGTGAATCTCTTCTTTCACGTCGATAGCGTCGCCAAAGGCGGCCAGCGCGGCCTGCGCCACCGAGAAGTTAACTTCATGACGGGCGGATAAAATATGAATCAGCAGGTCATACTGGGTGGACGGCGCCAGCCCTTTGCCATAGACCGGGAAATCTTTTAACTCATCCGCCCCTTCGCCGCCGCTCAGCTGACGCCAGACGTTATTGCCGAACGCCACCACCGCACCGAGTTTGGCGTCGGGGAATTTAGCCTGGAAGGTGGCCACGTTATCGACAAAAATTTTGCTCGCTTCGCGCAGGGCGTTAACGTCCCCTTTGAGATTGGCTTCAATCCAAATCGCCGCGCGGCAATGTTCCGGCAAAATGCCGCTCTGAACCTGAGACATCGCTCCTCCTGAAATGATGCAACCACAACGCTGTCGCGTTGCTAACGCGCCATTGTAACCGTTTTTCAGAGCTGTCGTGTCTCTTCAGATCAATTTAGCGACGCCAGATAATCTTGCTGACCTTCCAGTTTTTCAGCGTATCGTCGGAGGGCATCAGCTCGTCCGGACCGCTCCAGTGGCCAGTGAAGGCATAGCTGATATGCTGGCTCCCCTCGGCCTGACACTCGACGACCGCCCCGTTGTCATGGCTGCCTTTCTGGCAGTTGCCGAAGGCTTTGCTGTACAGGTCGCTAAACGGTGTGCCGATTTTCACGCCGCTGGCGGTTTTGATATCCGCATCACGCACGTCAATCCGGCTGATAGCACCGTTGTCGCCATTGATGGTCAGCGCCACGCTGTTGTTTTTCAGCGCTTCAAAGTAGTGGACGATATTGCCCTTATCGGTCTTCATTCCGCTGCGTAAACGGTAGTCGCTGCCCAGCGCATCGCTAATCGCCTGTTCATTGAGCGGCGTGGAAGCCGTCAGTTTACCCACTCCCTGCTCGGTCACCTCGGTGGAAGCGCCAAACCAGTTCCACGGATAGGCCGCCGACCAGTTGACTGCGCTCATCGTGGAGCAGCCGGTCAGCGCCAGCGGAAGTGCACAGAGCATTACACGTAGCGATTTCATATCTCAATCCTTTCTGAGTCATTCAACGCATGTTGGAGTTCACGATCGGCAAAAAGTGCCATTAAAAGGTGGTCTGGTGAAAACAGGCGCCCAGGCGACGGCTGGTTAACAGCCACCACAGGGCATAGCCATCCGCGACCAGCAGCGCAATGGTCAACGAGGAGGGAGATTCGCCGCTCAGCCATAGCATCGGCTGCCACAGCAACAGCAGCACTTGCGATAGCACCAGCAGCCAGCGCATCGCCCGCCACAGGCGCGGCAGGCGCTGACGATAGCCGCTAAGCAGAAAGGCCAGCACCGCCGGCACGCCTGGCAGTAAACCAAGCCAGAAGCGCTCGTGATCGGGATAGAACAGATTAAGAATCGCGTCGCCCTGCTGGCGCGATGCGCCGGCCATCAAAAACAGCACCCACGTGCGGGCCTGCAACAACAGCACGCACCAGAAAAGCAAAGGCAGGCGCAGACGGCCATGGGCATCAAAATCGGCGGGGATAAACTCAGTATTCTTCATCTTCGATCAGGCGCTTGCCCAGGGTCAGGACATCGGCGTACTCATAGCCCAACCGCTCGTACATTCCCTGCACCACATCATTGTCTTCACGGACCATAATGTTGATTTTCGGGCAGCCGCGGGCAATCAGCTTTTTCTCCAGACGGTTGAGCAGCGCGTTCGCGATACCCCGGCCGCGATATTCCGGATGGACGCCGAGATAATAGGCCGATCCGCGATGACCGTCATATCCGCCCATCACCGTGCCGACCACTTCGCCATTCACTTCCGCCACCAGAAACAGGCTGACGTCGTGATTCAGCTTGCGCTCAATATCCATCTCCGGATCGTTCCACGGGCGCAGCAGATCGCAGCGCTCCCACAGCGTCACAACCTCTTCGAAATCCTGCTGGCGAAAAACGCGAATCTCCATGGTATTCCCCACCATTGACGGTTAAAAACAGTGATTATGGCGCGAATATAACTGATAGCCAATATCAGGCGAAATCAGCGACAAAAAATGGCATAATATGACTTTGTCATGTATTGAAATGAAAAGTAAAACAATTCTTATTTTGAATGGTCGTAACGGCAAACGCGATACGATATAACATTGGACATCACTTGTTTACAATTCAGGCCGAATGAGCACTTTTAAACCCTTAAAAATACTTGCTTCGCGCCGTCAGGTGCTGAAAGCCGGGCTGGCTGCGATGACGCTGAGCGGCGTCGCCTCACAGGTCAGCGCAAAAGAACAGCCACTGAAAACGTCAAATGGACATAGCAAACCCGCCGCCAAAAAGGCCGGGGGTCGCCGGATTGTAATGTTAGATCCGGGCCACGGCGGCATCGATACCGGCGCTATCGGCCATAACGGCTCGAAAGAGAAGCATGTGGTGTTGGCGATCGCTAAGAACGTGCGCAGCATTTTGCGCAGCAACGGCATCGACGCCCGCCTGACCCGCACCGGGGATACCTTTATCCCGCTGTACGACCGCGTGGAGATCGCCCATCAGCACGGCGCCGATCTGTTTATGTCAATCCACGCCGATGGTTTTACCAACCCGAGCGCCGCCGGCGCCTCGGTGTTCGCCCTGTCAAACCGCGGCGCCAGTAGCGCCATGGCGAAATACCTCTCCGATCGCGAAAACCGCGCCGATGAGGTCGCCGGTAAGAAAGCGACGGATAAAGACCATCTGCTGCAGCAGGTACTGTTCGATCTGGTGCAGACCGACACCATCAAAAACAGCCTGACGCTGGGCTCGCATATCCTGAAAAAGATCAAGCCGGTACATAAGCTGCACAGCCGCAATACCGAGCAGGCGGCGTTCGTGGTGCTGAAGTCACCATCCATACCGTCCGTGCTGGTGGAAACCTCGTTTATCACCAACCCGAACGAGGAGAAACTGCTCGGCACCACCGCCTTCCGGCAGAAAATCGCCACCGCGATTGCCAACGGCATTATCAGCTATTTCCACTGGTTCGATAACCAGAAAGCCCATTCGAAGAGACGTTAATGAAACCCGATGCCGCGCAGGTAAAAACTTTTCTGCTCCAGCTCCAGGACAACCTCTGTCAGCAGCTGAGCGCCGTGGATGGCGCGCCGTTTATTGAAGATGCCTGGCAGCGGGAAGGCGGTGGCGGCGGACGCAGCCGGGTGCTGCGCGAAGGCCGGGTGTTCGAGCAGGCGGGGGTCAACTTTTCCCACGTCCATGGCGACGCCATGCCTGCCTCCGCCACCGCGCACCGCCCGGAGCTGGCCGGACGCAGTTTTGAAGCCATGGGCGTCTCGCTGGTGGTTCATCCGCTGAACCCCTACGTGCCCACCAGCCATGCCAACGTGCGGTTCTTTATTGCCGAAAAGCCTGGCGCCGACCCGGTGTGGTGGTTCGGCGGCGGCTTTGATTTAACCCCTTACTACGGCTTCGAAGAGGATGCCGTCCACTGGCATCGTACCGCCCGCGATCTGTGTCTGCCGTTCGGCGAGGAAGTCTATCCGCGCTATAAAAAATGGTGCGATGATTACTTCTATCTCAAGCACCGCCAGGAGCAGCGCGGCATCGGCGGTCTGTTCTTTGACGACCTGAACACCCCGGATTTTGACCACTGCTTCGCCTTTATGCAGGCGGTCGGGAACGGCTATGCTGACGCCTATTTACCTATCGTCGAACGCCGGAAAGCCACGCCGTACGGCGAACGCGAGCGCCACTTTCAACTCTACCGTCGCGGCCGCTATGTCGAGTTCAATCTGGTCTGGGACCGCGGCACCCTGTTCGGCCTGCAGACCGGCGGGCGTACGGAGTCGATTCTGATGTCGATGCCGCCGCTGGTGCGCTGGGAATATGATTATCAGCCCGAGCCCGGCAGCCCCGAGGCGGCGCTGAGCGAGTTTATTCAGGTGCGCGACTGGCTGTAACGGCCGGATGGCGGCTGGCCACCCGGTAGCGGAGTCTCTTCCCTCACACCCACTGGCGCAGGCGATGGTGCAGCGTCATCGACGGTTTCTCAGCAAACAGCTGCTGATAGTCGGTGGCGAACTGCCCCAAATGCCAGAATCCCCACTGCATGGCCGCCTCCTTGACCGTCTCGCGCTCTGACCAGGGGCTTATCAGCTCCCGACGCACGGCGTTCAGGCGGATCCGTTTGAGCCAGGCGTTAGGACCAATCCCCAGAATCGCATGGAAGGCGTTTTGCAAAGTGCGACGGCTGACGTACAGCTGCTGGCACAGATCGAGAACGGTTAACGGCTCCGCGCTGTTTTCCAGCACATATTCGCGCGCCTGCGCCAGCAGGCGGCGGTAGCTCTGGTGGCTGACGCTCTCTGCACTTACCATCGGCTGCGCTTCTTCCAGCATCGTGCCCATCGCCAGCAACAGATTATCCCGCAGGACCTTACGCACGGCCGGCTGATGAAGGGTATCCGGATGCTCGCTAAAGGTGGCCAGCGCCTGTTGGACAAACCCCCACAGCGCGGCCTTATGCGGCTCGCGGACCGCCAGCGCTGACTGGTTGCGTAGCATATGTAGCACCCGTTCCGGGTGGTGCAGGAAACTGGCGTGACGCGCAATCACCTCCTGCGAAATCACTACCCCGAGAATGGTGTAATCATCCGGCGTGCTGAGCTCGAACTCCGTACCGCCGGGACGGGTGGCGATTTCTGCCCGGCCCAGACACTGCGAGCCGATAAACCCCTGTTCACCCCGGGTCGCCGGAATGCCAAACCAGAAGGAGTTCGGCCAGACCAGGCAGGACTGGCGCAGCGCCAGCCCGGTATATTCGCGGAAGACCTGGATCTCATCGAGCAGGATTTCGGTAAACTCGCCGCGAAACTGCCCCGGATGCAGTTGATCGTAGATCTGTTGCCAGGCGGTAATGGTCAGGGCGTGCTCATACACATCGGTTGTGTGTCGTTGATGAATATTGTCAATTTCAACCTGAGGCGTCAGCCTGGTGTCTTCCGGCAACGCCTCGCAACAGAGATGGTGCAAATTTGCAGAACGACGCTTTTTCATAATCGTTAAAGCCGGGGGCAAGCCGCTCCCGGCACCTCCGACAGGTTATGGATTTTTGAGACGATAGCGGCTACTGCGTTTTCGTAGCGTCCCTGCGGAAAAGAGCTGCTCCAGCGCCTGGCGGGCCTTATCCAGCGGCCAGGCAAAATGCGCGGCGACCTCGCCGGCCGTCATGCCCTGACGAACTGAAGCCAGCAGCGTCAGTAAGGCTTCCGATGAAGCCGGGTCAGCAGGCGGCATGGGCGCTGGCGGCGGTGGCTGAAAACCGCCGATCAGCCGCTGGGTATCCTCTTCCGGGCGACCAATTTCCCGACGGCTGATCACGCAGCCGGTCCGCCGGGCAGCGGCGGACCCGGCATCCAGCGCGGCGCGGCAGGCCGCCAGGTCGCCCTCCACCACCAGCGTTAACCTGCCCGGGTCGAGCACTTCATGACTGAGCAGGCGCACATTGGCCGCCTTAAGCATGGCATCCGCAGCGTCTACAGCCGCGACCATGCCCTCCACTTCGAGCAATCCCAGCGCATTGATCATCGCTCCCTCCATTACGCACGCTGTACAGGATGACGGGCAATATCGAGAACGGCATCGGTAAAGGCATTGCAGGCGGCTTTACAGGCGGCCTGGCTTCCCGTCAAAAAGGCGGCCGAATAGTTGGTTTCCGATGGCGGCGGGACGTAGGTCACCAGCTGAACGTCGGCCGACTTCATCGCCGCATCGATACCAAACGTCGCCTCCAGCGGCGGCGCCACCAGATAAGCGATCGGATCGCCCAACGCGATGCCAGCGGCCGATGAAAGATAAGAGCCGGTACGCGACACCACGTGCGCCAGAAAGGCGGTATCTTGCGCGTCGTTAGCCCACTGGAATGCCGCCCCACCTTCAATATGCGCCATCATGGCATCCAGCCCGGCGCGAACTTCCGCCGGGTTCGGGCCGCCAAGCATGATCAGTACTTCGCCGGCGGTAGGCGACGGACCATGGGCCGCACCGGCGTAGAGGGAGCGGCCATAGACCACCTCCACCATCGCCTGCTTTGTCGCTTCGTCGGCGGCAATATACGTCACATCGTCAGAATCTGCCGTGATGAGTCCGAGGCTACGTATATGCGACGGTAATTTAAGCTCGCGCGCGAAACCGTCATTCACCGAGGCAATCACGCGCATCGCGGTGACCGAGGGTCGAATCAAATCTAATGCTGGCATGATGCCTCCTTAACGGCTCATGTTGATGCCGGAGGCTTTCTGCTCCAGCATGCGTTTGGCTAAATCCACGATCACCGCGGCGGCTTCTACCGGCGGGGTGCCGCCCTGGTGGATATTGGAGATACAGGTTCGGTCGGCCTCGACGGTGGTCGCCACCCGCGGGGAGTACACCGCGTAGCAGGAGAGGCTCTCCGACTGGCCGAGCCCCGGGCGCTCGCCAACCAGCAGGATCACCACCTTCGCGCCGAGGATCTCGCCGATCTGATCTTCAATCTTGACGCGGCCATAGCGCACGAAGAACGGCGTCCCGACCTTCAGACCCGCCTGTTTCAGGCCGGCAAGCAGCGGCGGCAGGATCTCTTCGTAGTTGGCGGTGATGGCATCCGTCGACAGGCCATCGGACACCACCACCTGCACATCCGGATCCATCACGCACTGCGCCTTCAGCGCATCAATCGCTTCCGGACTGAGGCGACGGCCCATATCCGGACGCGTGAGGTAGAGGTTCTTATCGCTAATCTCGGAACGCACTTCCAGCAGCCCCTGCGCTTTCACCCACGCTTCCGGCACCTCTTTGAGCACCGTGTCTTTCGAGCGCGAGTGATCGGCCAGGAAGCGCAGCAGCGCCTGAGTGCGCGGACGCGGGCCGGCGCGGCCGGTGCAAACGCGCGCCGCGGTACTGCGTTTCAGTTCAGTCAGTACTTCGGCGCGGTGCGGATGTTGTACCCCAATCCAGGCTTTCGCTTCCGCTGAGCCCAGGTCCAGCGCGCAGCTTTCCACCACCGCTTCGCTGGCGCAGGCGGCATGGCAGGCCGGCGTCGACGCTGCGGGGGCCTGCGGCTGCGACTGTGGTTGTCCCATTGACGCCATTACGCTGCGTACAATGTCTTCAATCTGTTTTTGATCCATGATGTGTCATCCCCGCGTCATCAGAAGAACAGTGACGGATCGCCCGCCCGTTTGGTCAGGCGACCATTTGCCATAATGCCCATCGTTTCCAGCCAGCGTTCAAACTCCGGCGACGGCCGCAGGCCCAGCAGCTGGCGCACGGTCGCGGTATCGTGGAAGGCGGTGGTCTGGTAGTTGAGCATGATGTCGTCGCCGAGCGGCATGCCCATGATGTAGTTGCAGCCTGCGGTCGCCAGCAGGATCATCAGGTTTTCGTTGAGGTTCTGGTCGGCATCGGCATGGTTGGTATAGCAGCAGTCGCAGCCCATTGAGATGCCGCTCAGCTTGCCCATAAAGTGGTCTTCCAGTCCGGCGCGAATGATTTGCCGGTCGTTATAGAGATACTCCGGCCCGATAAAGCCCACCACGGTGTTGACGAGGAACGGATCGTAGTGCCGCGCCAGGCCATAGTTACGCGCTTCCATGGTCACCTGGTCGGCGCCGAAGTTAGCGCCAGCGGAAAGCGCCGAGCCCTGCCCGGTTTCAAAGTAAAGACAGTTCTCCCCGGCGATGCGGTTAAACTCCGCCCCCACCGCCCGCGCTTCATCGAGCATCGCCAGCTCGACGCCGAACTCTTTAAGCCCTTTTTCACTGCCGCAGATGCTCTGGAAGATAAGCCCCCCCGGCGCGCCGCGGCGGATGGCTTCAATCTGGGTAGTGACGTGCGCCAGCACGCAGCCCTGGGTCGGGATGTTAAACTTGTCGATCACCCCGTACACCGTATCCAGCACCCGGCTCAGGTTCTCCACGTCGTCAGTGACCGGGTTGACGCCAATCACCGCGTCGCCCGCGCCGAAGGAGAGCCCTTCATAGATTTGCGCGGCAATACTCTGCACGTCGTCGCGGGTATCGTTCGGCTGCAGGCGGCAGCTAAAGGTCCCCGGCAGACCGATGGTGGTATTGGCTTTTTTGATCACCGGCATTTTTTTACCGCCGTAGATCAGATCGGCGTTGGAGCAGATCTTGGCCACCGCAGCCACCACCTCGGAGGTCAGCCCTTTGCGGACAAAGGCGATATCGTCGCTGGTGACCTCGTCGTTGAGCACGTATTCCCGCAGGTCGCTGATGGTCCAGTGTTTAATCCGCTGATAGGCGGTTTCGTTCACGTCATCCTGGATCAGGCGCGTAACGCAGTCCTCCTCATACGGGATCACCGGGTTATTACGGATATCGGCCACCGTCATATCGGAGAGCACCTGCTTGGCGGCCACGCGCTGCTGCGAACTCTCCGCCGCTACCCCCGCCAGCACATCCCCCGAACGCAGTTCGTTGGCTTTCGCCAGCACCTCTTTTACATCCTTAAACTGATAAACATTGCCGAACAATGTGGTCTTTAGTTTCATAAGTCGTTCCCTCAGGAAGGAAATGCGAGTGATTTCACCGTCACCGGCACAACCGATCCGCCAAAAAGAGGCGTACCAATGTCGATATAGTCTCCCGCCCGGATGCTCACCTCATCGATGACCGCCAGCGGAAGGTGTGGAAGCTGTGGCCGCAGCAGCATGCCCAGCGCTTTGCCAAAATCCTGCTCGGCCACCAGCAGCAGCGGACGGGGATTGGGAAAGCGGGCGACAAACGCCAGCAGGGCGTCAATTACGGTCAGTAAGGTGGCGTAGCGCACCGGAAGTGAAGCGGGAAGCGCCAGCACGTAAGCGTCCGCCTCGGGAGCCAGATCGAGCTGCGTCAGCGCCTGGAGCCAGGCGTTCGGCAGATCGGCAGATCGGCGGCATACTGCGGGATAGCCACCGGCAGATTGCGCAGCGGCAATGGAACCCCCTCCAGCCAGATGGTGCTCCCGGACAGGGACAGCGTATGCGCCCCGGCGCCAATCACCGTGGCGCGCACGGTTTGCGCCGGGAACTGCACGTTCATCTCACGCAGGCGCGGATGCTCGTGCAGGGCCGTGGCCAGCAGCGGCCCGATATCGGAAAAACAGAAAGGATCGGCGGGCTGATGGCGGTAGCACTCCCCCACTCCGCCGGAAAGGGTAATCACCTCCGGCTGAATACCCGCAGGCAGTACTTCGGTTTGCATCAGCCCCTGCGCCAGCGGTGAGAGGGTGCCGTCGATCACCTCGACGATCAGCGCCGCCATCCGGCGCGCCACCTGCGCCAGCTGCCCGGCGGTCAGCGCCAGGGCGTTAGTGCCGGCGCCAAACAGCGCATCGACAATCCGCTGCCCCGGCGGGTGCGCGTGGACCACGCGCCCCTGAGCGTCGGTTTCCAGCAGGCGGCCGCCGACGTTGAGGCAGGCGGTGGCGCTGACGTTTCCGGCGTCAAACAGGGCATAGTTCGAGGTACCGCCGCCAATATCGATATTAAGCACCCGGCACATCCGCTGCCGGGACAGGGTCTGCGCCCCGGCGCCGTGTCCGGCAATGACCGACTCCAGGTGCGGCCCGGCGCTGGCGACGACAAAATCGCCCAGCGACTGCGAGAGCGCCATCACCGCCGGGCGGGCATTGCGGGTTTTCGCGCTTTCGCCGGTGATGATGATCGCCCCGGAATCCACCGCTTGTGGAGCGATCCCTGCGGCCCGGTACTGAGCCAGAATCAGCGCCTCAAGCTCGGCCTCTTTCAGTTCTCCCTGCTTATCAACCGGCGTAAAGAAGACCGGGCTTTGCCAGCTAATGTCGCGTTTGATGAATTCATAACGCGGCACCTGGGAAACCGCCGCGCGGTTCACCAGCTCGAGGCGCGAGAAGATCACCTGCGTGGTGGTGGTGCCGATATCAATACCGACGCTCAACAGCTGGCGCGTGTTCACGAGTGCGCCTCCGCTTCGTTGTTGGCAGGCGCCGGTACGTTTTCATCTTTTGGCACCAGCAGCATCGCCACGCCAATCGCGGTAACGCCGCCGACCAGCTTGCCGACAATCATCGGAAAGATCATGGCGTTCATATTGGCCGCCGCAAAACCGAGATGGTCGCCGAGGGCGAACGCCGCTGACACCGAGAAGGCGCAGTTGATCACTTTTCCGCGGGTATCCATCTGCTTCATCATGCCGAACATCGGGATATTGTTCGCCAGGGTAGCGACCATGCCGCCGGCAGCCATATTGTTGATTTTTAGAAGATTACCAACGCGCATCAGCGGTTTTTCAAACCAGCGGGTCAGCAGGAGCACCATCGGGTAAGCGCCGAGCAGCACGCAGGAGATAGAGCCAATGACTTCGATGGCGCGCATCACCTCGCCGGGCTGGTCGCCAGGCGCCATAAAGATCGGATCGAGTCCCGGGATCAGCTCCCAGCCGAGCAGGAACTTGATCACCGCCGCCGCCAGGCCGATGGTGATCAGCGCCACGAGGAATTTGGCGAAGATCTGGAAGCCGTTGATCATTTTTTCCGGAATAAACTTCAGCCCCAGCGCCACCAGCACGGCGACGATGATCACCGGGATCATATTCATCAGGATCAGCGCGAAGGTAAACTCTACCGGCTGGCCGTTGATCTCCACCCCGGAATACATCGCCACCAGACCGCCGGCGATACAGCCGATGGGAATGGTGACAATGCCCGCCAGCACGCCGAGCGCCAGCCAGCGGCGATCGGTTGGTTCGATAATGCCGAGCGCCACCGGAATGGAGAACACAATGGTCGGACCCATCATAGAGCCGAGGATCAGGCCTGAGTACATCCAGGCCGCCACGTCGCCGCCCGCGAGTTCTTTAGCGAGGAAGAAACCGCCCATGTCGCACGCCAGCAGCGTGCCGGCGAACATCGACGGGTTGGCGCCGAGCATCTCATACAGCGGAATAATCACCGGACCAAGCAGATGAGCCAGCACTGGCGCCAGGGCGGTCATCCCGACCATCGCCAGGCCCAGCGCGCCCATCGCCATAAACCCTTCTTCAAACTGACCGCCGGATCCCTCAATGCTTTTCCCCAGTTTGCCGAGAAAGCGCGCCGAGCCGCCGAACTGCGACAGGATCCTGTCCACGGCGGCAATCAGCATAAAGAACATCATGATGTACATGATGATTTCGTTAATTCCCATAGCCTTTACTCCCTGTCATTTATGATTTGTAGATACTGTGAATACCGGGACATTAGCCGCACTCAGGCGACTTTCCCGGGCCGCGGCGTGAACGCCTTACCCGGGCTACGGCATAGCAGACGGCTGTGATCCTGTAGCCCGGCTAAGCGCAGCACGAGCCGGGAAAGCCACAGCCACACGCCTCCGGGAAAATCGGCATTTATTGCGCCGCCGCGTACAGCTCGATAATCTGCTCCCGGCTGGCGGTGCGTGGATTGGTGCGCAAACAGATGTCCTCCTGCGCCGCTTGCGCCCAGGCGTCGTAGTGCGCGGACGTCGCGCCAGCCTCCGTCAGCCGCATCGTCAGACCGACCTCGGCGATCAGCTCGCGCACGGCGGCGATAGCCTCGCGGTCATCGGTTTTCTTGCCGGTTAACGCCCGGCCGATCTGGCTGAAGCGCGCCCGGCGCACCATGCGGTTAAACTCCATCACCGTTGGCAGCAGCATGGCGTTGGCCAGACCGTGCGGAATATGCAGCGCCGCCCCCGGCTGATGCGCCATGGCATGGCATAGCCCCAGCCCGGCGCTGGAAAACGCCATCCCCGCCATGCAGGAAGCCAGCAGCATGTTCTCCCGCGCCGCCAGATCCTGACCGCAGCCCACCGCTTTCGGCAGCGCCTCGCCGATCATGGCTATCGCCCCCATCGCCAGACTGTCGGTAAACGGCGTGGCGTGGCGGGCGCTGTAGGCCTCGACGGCGTGGGTCAGCGCATCAATCCCGGTCATTGCCGTGATATGCGGCGGGACGCCCTCGGTCAGCGCGGCGTCGAGAATCGCCACATCCGGCATCAGCGAGGCATGCGCCAGCACCTGTTTGCGTCCACTCACCGCATCGATAATCACCGTCACATTGGTGGTTTCAGACCCGGTGCCAGCGGTGGTCGGCACCGCGATCAGCGGCAGACGTGGACGCAACTCGCTGTGCTCCGTCATCTCCCCCAGCGTCTGCTCAGGATTGGCGACCAGCAGCGCCACCGCCTTCGCCGCATCCAATACCGATCCACCACCAAAGGCCACCACGCCGTCGCAGCGCGCGTCCCGCAGCTGGGCGACGGCGGCGCAGACATCGGTGACGCAGGGTTCGCCGGCGGGACAGGGCCAGAGAGTCATAGCAATCCCTTTCATCGCCAGGCTACGCTCCAGCCCGGCGGTCATTCCCGCCTGATGGAGAAAACTGTCAACCATGACAAACAGATGCCTAAGGCCCCGGGACTGCGCTTGCGGACCGCAGGCTGCCAGCGCGCCGACGCCGTGCAGCGTCACCGGCGGAACGTTGAAGCTTTTCATTTGCTGAAGATTCAGCGTATCAAAGGCATGGAACAGCGCCGTCTGCAGTTCAGCTTGCATACATCCCCTCCGCTTTTTCCCTCCCGCTGTTGGCGATTGCCAGCGGGGTCATAAACAGGCTGTACTGCGGCAAATGCACCGGTAATGCCGGGAAGCGCTGACGAAACAGCTCATGCACGCCCGGCTGCATACAGGCGCCGCCTGCCAGCCACAAATCGACAATCCCTTGTCCGGCAATATGTCGGGCGACAATTTCGGCCATCTTCTCGTACACCGGCTTAACCACCGGCCAGATCTCCCCGGCGTGGCTGCGCTTGTACTGCTCCGCCTCCTCAAGCCCGATGCCGCGATTCCCGGCCAGAGTCAGGGAGATATGGTGGCCGCCGGTGGCTTCATCCGCCGAATATGTCACCCTGCCCTGTTTAACGATGGCGATCCCGGTGGTGCCGCCGCCGATATCCACCACCCCGGCGTTATCGAGCTGCAGCAGATCGGCCACCGCGGTAGGCTCATCCAGCACATGACTGATCTCCAGCCCGGCGGACTCCAGGACATTGATCGAAATGCGCGGATCGGTGCCGGGCGGAAACGAGGTCGCCGCATGGGTGAAGCGGCAGCCCAGCTGCTGCTCGAGAGTCGCAAGATGTCGGCGCACGAGGGTGACGGCGCCAAAAAAATCCCAGACGATGCCGTCGCGCACCACGTCGGCCCAGTCAAGGCATACCGCAACCGGCTGGCCGTCACGGTCAACCACCATCGACACCACGTCGCAGGTGCCCAAATCGATGCCCAGCCACAGCGGCGACTCGCTGGCGGCGGGCGCCTGGTTACACAGGGCAGCGGCTTTTTGTAGTCTCGGCGAAAGCCAGCGTTGTTCGTCGTGCGCCATGTTCATCCCTTATACGATTCGAAACGCATCCACCAGCACGCAGCGGCGCAGACGAACGAAGGTCCGCGCGCTGGTCACCCCTTCCCCGGTTGGGGTGGTGATGGTCATGGTGGTCCAGCCCTCGCCGCCCAGCCCAAGCCCGGCGATGCACGGCCCGTTTTTGACGAAGATGCTGGTGTCGATGGCGTTCGCCATCTGGTTCATGTTGTCGATATTGCGCGAGTGCATCGCCGCCGTATGGTGGCAGCCGCCTTCCAGTTGCACCGCCAGGGCGATGGCCTCCTCGACGTTCGCCACCCGCACCACCGGCAGCACCGGCATCATCAGTTCAGTCACCGCAAACGGATGGCTGGCGGGGGTTTCCACGAACAGCAGACGGGTTTGCGCCGGCACCTGCAGGCCAATCGCCGCGGCGATTTTGCCCGCATCGCGGCCGACCCAGTCGCGGCTGACCGTGCCTTTGCCGCGCTCGTCAATATTTTTCAGCAGCAGCGGCTGGAGCTGTTCGGCCTGCGCCGCCGTGAGTTTCACCGCCTGCTGGCCTTCCATCAGGCGCATCAGTTCGTCGGCAACGCTATCGACCACGATCAGCACCTTCTCGTCGGCGCAGATAATGTTGTTATCAAAAGAGGCGCCTTTGACGATCGCCTGCGCGGCGCGCGGTAGATCGGCAGTCTCATCCACCACCACCGGCGGGTTGCCAGCCCCGGCGGCGATCAGGCGTTTGTTGGTATGTTTGCGCGCCGCCTCGACCACCGCTTCGCCGCCGGTAACCACCAGCAGGCCGATGCCAGGGTACTTAAACAGCCGCTGGGCGGTGTCGATATCCGGGTTCGCCACGGTCACCAGCAGGTTGGCCGGGCCGCCGGCGGCCACTACCGCCTGGTTAAGCAGGGTAATTGCCCTTTGCGAGACCTTTTTCGCCGCCGGATGGGGGGCGAAGACCACGCTGTTGCCGGCGGCAATCAGGCTAATGGCGTTGTTGATCACCGTCGCCGCCGGATTGGTGGACGGCGTCACCGAGGCCACCACGCCCCAGGGCGCATTTTCAATCAGCGTCAGGCCATTATCGCCGGTGAGCACCTGCGGAGTCAGACACTCCACGCCCGGCGTGCCGCGCGCCTGCGCCACGTTTTTGGCAAACTTATCTTCAACGCGTCCCATGCCGGTCTCCGTCACCGCAAGCTCCGCCAGTTCACGGGCATACTTTTCACCCGCCTCACGAATGGCC
The DNA here is from genome assembly GCF_018223915.1 of Klebsiella sp. 64. Lineage (NCBI taxonomy): Bacteria > Pseudomonadati > Pseudomonadota > Gammaproteobacteria > Enterobacterales > Enterobacteriaceae > Klebsiella > Klebsiella sp. 64. Next base: position 140,521 of record NZ_JAGRQZ010000018.1, on the reverse strand, counting down.
TGAATCACCTGCTGACGCATCGCCACCCGCTTTAATCCCTGCTGGGCCACCGTTGCCGCCGCGACAGCGTCATCCAGTGAGGCAAAAACGCCCATATCATGAACGGTGCCGGCAGGCTGGCTGCTGTCTTTCATTTTCAGCAGTACCGCTTTCACTACCTGTTCAATGTCCTGTTGATTCATGATTTTTCACCCTACTTATGGAAGAGCACCTGACCATCGGCCGCAGCCTCATCCACGATACCAATCACGCACAGATCGACCGGAGAGGCGCCGTGTGCGTGCGCCTGTCGCGCCGAGCTGCCGCTGACCAGCAGTACCCACTCGCCGCATCCCGCGCCGATGCTGTCGATGGCGACCGCACATTGCCCGTCGGGCTCGCCGCGGGCATTGAGCATCTCCACCATCAGCAGTTTGTCGTGGGCCAGACCTTCATGGCGTACGGTGCAGACCACATATCCGGTTACCACAGCCAGCTTCATGTCCGTCTCCGCGTGTGATGTGCAGGCCGGAAAAGCGCAACGCCATCCGGCATTCATGCCTTTTCATGGTCGGATAGCGACGCGCTGGCGTCTTATCCGGCCAGAATTTTCCGGCACCCCCTCCCCCGTTAGATGTTGCTGTCGCCCTTGAAGCTAATCGGGAAGACCTCTTCCAGATCGCCATGCGGGCGCGGGATGACATGTACAGAGACCAGCTCACCGATACGCTGAGCCGCCGCCGCCCCGGCATCCGTCGCGGCTTTGCACGCCGCGACATCGCCGCGCACCATGGCGGTCACCAGGCCCCCGCCGATCTGTTTCACTCCCACCAGCTTGACGCGGGCCGCTTTGACCATGGCGTCGGAGGCCTCAATCAGTGCAACCAGGCCCCGGGTTTCAATCATTCCTAATGCTTCCATTGTGTTTTCCTCTCATAAGGGGTCCTGAAGGGGACCATTCATTCAACCAGCGTGGACGAGTCGGGGATCCGGCTTGCGTCCGTCTGGCGCGGTACCGACGCCACCAGCGCCAGTTCGATAATTTCCTCTACGCTACAGCCTCGCGAGAGGTCGTGAAGCGGGGCGGCCAGGCCCTGGATCAGCGGCCCGATGGCGCGATATCCGCCCAGCCGCTGGGCGATTTTGTAGCCGATGTTGCCCGCCTCCAGCGACGGGAAGACCAGCACATTGGCCCGGCCCTGCAGCGGGCTGCCGGGCGCTTTGTGCGCAGCGACGTCCGGTACAAAGGCGGCGTCAAACTGCAGCTCGCCATCGACCATCAGCTGCGGCGCCCGCTGACGCACGATCTCCGTGGCCTGCTGGACGTTAGCCACACAGGGATGCCGGGCGCTGCCGTGTGTCGAGAAGGACAGCATTGCCACCCGCGGCGCTTCGCCAGCGATCGCTTGCCAGGTCTCGGCGCTGGCAATCGCGATATCCGCCAGCTGCGCCGCGGTCGGCTGCGGCACCACGCTGCAGTCGGCAAACCCCAGCGGCTGTCCGGTATACTGCGGCAGCATCAGAAACAGCGAAGAGAGCGTTTTACACCCCGGCTGCAGGCCGATAAGGCGCAGACCAGCGCGCAGCACGCTGGCGGTTGACGAGAGATTTCCGGCGATACACACCTCGGCCTGCCCGGCGTTGACCATCGCCGCGGCGAACATCAGCGGGTCGGCCAGCTTGTCGACCGCGTCAGCGGGCGCTTTATCGCCGGCGCGCGCCTGCCAGGCGGCGGCAAACGCCTCGCGCATCGCCAGGTTGCTGTGCGGATCGATGACCTGCACCCCGGTCAGCGGCAGACGTTCGCCAAGGGCGAACTGCCGCAGCGCGAAGGGGCTGGCGACGAGGATCGGATGCGCCAGGCCCTGCTGCTGCAGATAATGCGCCGCCTTCAACACGCGGACGTCCAGCGCATCCGGGAACACCACCCTGGCGGGGGCGCGCAGCGCCAGTTTGCGACACTGGTCAATGATCATCTTCACCTCCCAGCTGCTGCAGTTGGCTGAGCGCCGGCGGCGCGTCCGTCACGCCCAGGATCATCATCACGTAGACCGCGCTGGAAAGGCGGTTGAGCGCCTGTAGAATATCGGCACGCTGGACCGCAAATTGCGGCGTAATAAACACCTGCGCCGCGGTCACCTCCGCCTCGCGCACTTTGCCGCGCAGCAAATTAAGCAGCGCGACATCGCGCCCATGGCGGGCCTCCGGCACCAGGTGATCGTGACCCAGGTAACGCAGCGGCTGATGGGACAGACGATGCAGCTGCGCCTCGCTGAATCCGGCTATCGACTGCGCCGCCAGCGGTTCCTCCAGCGCATCGGCGCGCATGATGTTGCCCAGCCGCGAACGGATATCCGTCAGCCACGGCTGCCAGGGCTCCGCCAGTTCAATTTGCAGCCACACCGTCAGGGCGATGGTGCTGTCCAGCACCGCGCGGAAGGCCAGCCGCGGATCGTTTTTCGCCACCAGGGTATCGGCCGTCAGATGAGTTAAGGTGTCCGGCTTTTTGCCCACCGGCTGGTGACAAAGCTCGCAGCAGGCCTGGGGCGGATGGTCGCTGCTGGTCAGGACATGCACCGGCTGCGGCGTCTGTTCGTCATCCTCGACAAACAGGCGCCCCTGGCGGTCGAGAAATTTGACCCGCAGATGCCGACTTTCCAGCAGTTCCCTCGCCGAGGGCGTCAGGCGAGCATCGGCAGGAAGATGGATTTCACCGCCTTCGCTGAGCGTATGATTCGCTCTGAGCCACGCTTCGGTAATGAAATCGTTCATAGCGATTGCCAGTTTGCCGGCCAGGCGACGTACAGGAAGCGCACCGTCGACGGGGTACCGAATTCGATGCTGGAGCCTTTCGGGATGAACATGACGTCCCCCGCTTTGGCGACCAGCGTTTCCCCCTGATGGCGCACATGCAGCTCGCCCTCCAGCACCATATCGATTTCGTCGTAGTTCAGCGTCCACGGGAAGAAGGCGTTCTCCCACTGCATAAATCCGGCCGCCATGCTGCTGCCATCCTGGTCAGTCACCAGGTCCGTTAAGCCGACGCAGTGCGGCTGGGCGCCGTCGAAGCGGCCAAACTTCACGCTGCTGCCGTCGATCACTTTGATGCCGCCTTTGCCGGTCACTGCCTCAAATCCCGGCTGCATCGCCTCCTGCTCCAGGGACTGCTTCTCCTTCATCACCTTTTCCATCAGCTGCGCCACCAGGCTTTCGGTAAACTGGCCTTCCGGCAACTGCGCCAGGATGGTTTCCCGGATCCGCTGGCTTTCCGTTTTGTCGCTGTCCGCCGCTGTCGCCGCCGGCGCGGCGCCATCGTCTTCGGTGATAGTGAATCCCAGCAGCTCGGCGACTTCGCGCGCTTCCGGGGTGATAATGCTGGCGCGCAGAACTACTGACATCGCCTGTTCGCCGCGCGCGTGGGCGGCACGAATATCGTTAGCGGTAATGAGTTTCTTCACCTGGCCCTTCCTCCTTTTGGCTGAGCTCACTCAAGTAATTTTCCAGCGGCGCGACGCTTTGCGGATCGCAACCGTTGAGGGCGAAAACCGGCGCCTGAAACCCCATCCCGTCCAGCAGCTGCCGCACCGCGGCGACGTTGGCATCCGGCAGATCCGTTTTGCTGATCGCCACGATAAGGTGCTTTCGGCTGCCAATATCCAGCAACCCGGGTGGCAGGCGACTTTCGGTATCATTGGCCGCATGGACATAAATCAGGGTGTCCACATCCTGCAAGGTGGTAATTAAGGCGTGATACCAGCGCGGATGGCTGAAATATTCCCCGGGTGTATCGATGTCGCCACGATCGTTAAATTCCAGCGCCTGCGTTTTTCTGGCGAGGTAATAATTCCCCTGCAGGGCATTAAATAACGTGGTTTTTCCTGCACCGACGGCGCCGACAATCGCAATACGCTTCATGGTCGCTCTCAATTAACTTTTCGTTAATTCGCACAAGGTATAATTTAATAAGCGGCCTAATCCGCCGATGGTCTGCAGGAGCGCCTCCTCCACCGCGCCGACCGAGCCGTAGATCACCAGCGCGCCGCTAAACCGGTCGAGAAAACCGATGTGCACGTCGGCGGCCTTCATCGCCAGATCGCCGGCGATCATCGCTGTTTCTCCCGGCGTCAGCGTCATAATGCCGATCGCGCCGGATTCGGGTACGCCGATCTTTTTCGCCAGCTCCGCTCCCGGGTGGGCAATCAGATGCGCCAGCGTGACCTGTTTGCCTGGTACGAATTCCTGAATAATGCGTTCTTTATCCATGACTGATTGCCCCCTGAAATCTGTCCTCATGGTGACGACATTTCAGCGCGGCAAATAACAAATTTCGGCAAGTGGGGTTAAAAGGTGAAGTGGATCACTCAGGAGAGAAAATAATATTGCGGCGGAATTAAAAAGGCAGGCTCAGCGTTTTTTACTCACCGGCCTGCCTGATATTGCGCGCGGAAACGGATCCGCGCGTTAACGGGGGAAATAGAAAATTACAGCGGTTCGGTTTGCGCTTCAACAACCGCCAGCGCCACCATATTAACGATCCGGCGTACGGAGGCGATCGGCGTCAGAATATGCACCGGCTTCGCCACCCCCATCAGCACCGGCCCGACGGTCACCCCTTCCGAACTGGAGACGCGCAGCAGGTTATAGCTGATCCGGGCGGCTTCCATATTCGGCATCACCAGAATATTGGCCGCCCCCTTCAGCGGGCTGTCCGGCATGCGATCGTTGCGGATGCTTTCCACCAGCGCGGCATCGCCATGCATTTCGCCATCGATCATCAGCTCCGGGGCGCGGGCCTTCACCAGCTCCAGGGTTTTACGCATTTTGCTGGCTGACGGACAGTCGGCAGAGCCAAAGTTGGAGTGCGACAGCAACGCCACGCGCGGTTCAATACCAAAGCGTCGCACGCTTTCCGCCGCCATCAGGGTGATCTCCGCCAGCTCTTCCGGCGACGGATCGTGATTGACATAGGTATCGGCGATAAAGGTGTTGCCGCTCGGCAGCAGCAGCGCATTCATCGCCCCGGCGGTGCTGACGCCGTCGCGATAGCCAAACAGCGGCTGCACCACGCGGTAGTGATCGTGGTACTCGCCAATAGTCCCGCAGATCATCGCATCCGCTTCACCGCGATGAACCATGATGGCGCCAATCACCGTGGTGTTGCTAATCACCGCCCGCTGCGCCTGCTCCTGGGTAATGCCGCGGCGCTTCATCAGCTGGTAGTACTCGCTCCAGTACTCTTTAAACCGCGGGTCGGATTCATTATTGACGATCTCAAAGTCAACGCCGGCCTTGATCTGCAGGCCCAGCTTCTGGATGCGCATTTCAATCACGCTCGGGCGCCCCACCAGAATCGGTTTGGCCAGTCCCAGAGACACCAGCTCCTGGGTGGCGTGCAGCACCCGGGTCTCCTCCCCTTCCGCCAGCACCACGCGCTTCGGCTCTTTGCGCGCCTGAGAGAAGATAGGCTTCATAAACAGGTTGGTTTTATAGACGAACTCGCTCAGCTTCTCGATATAGGCGTCAAAATCGGCGATCGGGCGCGTCGCCACACCGGAGTCCATCGCCGCCTTCGCCACCGCAGGGGCTATCTTGACGATCAGCCGCGGGTCGAACGGTTTCGGAATGATGTAGTCCGGACCAAAGCTTAAATCCTGATCGCCGTAGGCGGAGGCCACCACTTCGCTCTGCTCGGCATGGGCCAGCTCGGCAATCGCATGCACCGCCGCCAGCTTCATCTCTTCGTTGATCGCCGTCGCGCCGACGTCCAGCGCGCCGCGGAAGATGAACGGGAAGCAAAGTACGTTGTTGACCTGGTTAGGGTAGTCGGAGCGGCCGGTACAGATGATGGCGTCATCGCGGACCTGCTTCGCCAGCGGCGGCAGAATTTCCGGCTCCGGGTTGGCCAGGGCGAGGATCAGCGGCGCCCGCGCCATCTTCTTCACCATCTCCTGAGTCAGCACTTTCGGGCCAGAGCAGCCGAGGAAAATGTCGGCGCCGTCGATCACGTCATCGAGGGTGCGTTTGCCGTCGTCTTCCACTGCATAGGCCGCTTTGGTTTCCGCCATGTTCGGCTCACGGTCTTTATAGATAACGCCTTTCGAATCGCAGACCACGATGTTGTGCTTTTGCATCCCCAGCGCCACCAGCAGATTCATACAGGCGATCGCCGCCGCGCCCGCGCCGGAGACCACCATCCGCACGTCGGACAGATTCTTCTCGACGACGCGCAGACCGTTGAGGATCGCCGCGGTGCTGATGATCGCCGTGCCGTGCTGATCGTCATGGAAGACCGGGATATTCATCCGCTCGCGCAGCTGCTGCTCGATGTAGAAACACTCCGGCGCTTTAATATCTTCCAGGTTGATACCGCCGAAGGTTGGTTCGAGGGCGGCGACGACGTTAATGAATTTGTCCGGATCCAGCTCATCGACTTCGATATCAAACACATCGATACCGGCAAATTTCTTAAACAGGACGCCTTTGCCCTCCATTACCGGCTTACCGGCCAGCGCGCCGATGTTGCCGAGCCCCAGCACCGCGGTGCCGTTGGAGACGACCGCCACCAGGTTGCCGCGGGCAGTGTATTTGTAGGCGGCCAGCGGATCTTTTTCGATTTCCAGGCAGGGGGCTGCGACGCCCGGCGAGTAGGCCAGCGCCAGATCGCGCTGGGTGGCGAGAGGTTTGGTCGGCGAGACCTGGATTTTTCCGGGAACCGGAAATTCGTGGAAGTCGAGGGCGCTCTGTTTTAACTGCTCATCCATTTTCTATTCCTTTCTTTCACGTATCGTTCGTAGGGGAAAAGCGTGATGACCATCCTGTCGTTCACCTTTCAGTGGCAGACAGTATCCCTCCTGGCGGGGCGATAAACTTTGAACACCGCCAAACTCTGGCCATCGTTATGATTTTGTTGTTATCAATTTATAGCGGTTATGTTACCCGGATTCGCCGCCAATAATAGCCCTGTCTGCTATGCTTTTTGGTTATGTACCTCATCAATGTTTATACCGTATACCGGCAAGCACTCATGTAACACCTTGTTCCAGGAGGACTTATCCATGAATCAGTTAGACAGCATCAAGCAGTTCACCACGGTAGTCGCCGACAGCGGAGACATCGAATCCATCCGCCACTACCATCCGGAAGACGCCACCACCAACCCCTCTCTGCTGCTGAAGGCCGCCGGCCTGGCGTCCTATAGCGGCCTCATCGACGACGCTATCGCCTGGGCCAAAAAACAGGGTGGCGGCCGCGAAGCGCAGGTGGCTCACGCCTGCGATAAGCTGGCGGTCAATTTTGGCGCGGAGATCCTCAAAAGCATTCCCGGACGGGTCTCCACCGAGGTGGACGCCCGGCTCTCCTTCAACCGCGAGAAAAGTATCGAGAAGGCTCGCCACCTGGTGGCGCTGTATCAGGAGATGGGCATTGATAAATCGCGGATCCTGATCAAGCTGGCATCCACCTGGGAGGGGATCCGCGCCGCGGAGGTGCTGGAGAAAGAGGGGATCCACTGCAACCTGACGCTGCTGTTTTCCTTCGCCCAGGCCCGGGCCTGCGCCGAGGCCGGGGTTTATCTCATCTCCCCGTTCGTTGGGCGTATTTATGACTGGTATCAGGCGCGCAAACCGCTGGAGCCTTACGTGGTGGAGGAAGATCCGGGGGTGAAATCGGTGCGCAATATCTATGACTATTTCAAACAGCATAAATACAACACCATCGTGATGGGCGCCAGCTTCCGCCGCACCGAGCAGATCCTGGCGCTGGTCGGTTGCGACCGGTTGACCATCGCCCCGCCTTTATTAAAAGAGCTGCAGGCCAGCGATACCCCGGTGGTGCGCAAACTGATCCCTGCCAGCCAGATCCTGCCGCGTCCGGTGCCGCTCAGTGAAGCGGAGTTCCGCTGGGAACATAATCAGGATCCGATGGCGGTCGAAAAGCTAGCGGAGGGGATCCGCCTGTTCGCCGTCGATCAGCGCAAACTGGAAGATCTGCTTGCCGCCAAACTGTCACTTTAGTCTCACGGAGAAAAATATGTCCCGAAGAGAGCTTGCCAACGCCATCCGCGCCCTGAGTATGGACGCCGTGCAGAAAGCCAACTCCGGCCATCCCGGTGCGCCGATGGGGATGGCTGATATTGCCGAAGTGCTGTGGAACGATTTTCTCAAGCACAATCCGCAGAACCCTGACTGGGTGGACCGCGACCGTTTCATCTTGTCCAACGGCCACGCGTCGATGCTGCTCTACAGTCTGCTGCACCTGACCGGCTACGATCTGCCGCTGTCTGAACTGAAGCAGTTCCGTCAGCTGCACTCTAAAACGCCCGGCCACCCGGAGCATGGCTATACCCCTGGGGTGGAAACCACCACCGGCCCGCTGGGCCAGGGGCTGGCGAACGCCGTTGGGATGGCCATCGCCGAACGGACGCTGGCGGCGCAATTTAATCGCCCCGGCCATGAGATCATTGACCATCACACCTGGGTGTTCATGGGCGATGGCTGTTTGATGGAGGGGATCTCCCATGAGGCCTGTTCGCTGGCCGGCACGCTCGGACTGGGCAAGCTGATCGGTTTTTACGATCACAACGGCATCTCCATCGACGGCAAAACCGAAGGCTGGTTTTCCGATGATACGGCGGAACGCTTCCGCGCCTATCACTGGCACGTCATAGGCGATATCGACGGCCACGATCCGCAGGCTATCAAACAGGCGATAACGGAAGCGCAGGCGGTGAAAGATAAACCGTCACTGATTATCTGCCGGACCATCATCGGCTTCGGTTCGCCCAACAAAGCCGGCTCAGAGGAGTCTCACGGGGCGGCGCTGGGCGAAAAAGAGGTAGCGCTGGCCCGCCAGCAGCTTGGCTGGAAATATCCTCCGTTCGAGATCCCGAAAGAGATCTATGCGGGCTGGGATGCGCGTCCGCGCGGGGAAAAAGCGGAGCACGCCTGGAACGAGAAATTCGCCGCCTACCAGCAGCAGTTCCCGGAGTTGGCCTCTGAGCTGACCCGACGTATGAATGGCGCCCTGCCGGAAGACTTTGCCGCGACCGCCCGCGACTACGTGGCGAAACTGCAGGCCGAGCCGGCGAAAATCGCCAGTCGCAAGGCTTCGCAAAACGCGCTGAACGCCTACGGCCCGCACCTCCCGGAACTGCTGGGCGGTTCTGCGGATCTTGCGCCGAGTAACCTGACCATCTGGTCTGGATCGACATCGATTAAAGAAGATCCTGCGGGCAATTATATCCACTACGGGGTGCGCGAGTTTGGCATGACCGCGGTGGCCAACGGCATTGCCCTGCACGGGGGCTTTATTCCTTATACCTCGACCTTCCTGATGTTTGTGGAGTACGCCCGCAACGCCGCGCGCATGGCAGCCCTGATGAAGGCCCGGCAGATCATGGTCTATACCCATGACTCGATCGGTCTTGGGGAAGACGGGCCGACGCACCAGGCGGTGGAACAGCTGGCCAGTCTGCGGCTGACGCCCAACTTCAGCACCTGGCGCCCCTGCGACCAGGTGGAGACCGCCGTCGCCTGGCAGGCGGCTATCGCGCGACAGGGCGGGCCGACGGCGCTGATCCTGTCGCGACAAAACCTGGCGCAGATGCCGCGTACCCCGGAACAGGTGCAGGATATCGCCCGGGGTGGCTACGTGCTTAAGGATGCCGGCGGCAAGCCCGACCTGATCCTCATCGCCACCGGCTCGGAAGTGGAGATCACCGTCCTGGCCGCGGAAAAACTGTTGGCCAAAGGGGTAAATGTGCGGGTCGTCTCGCTCCCTTCCACTGATGTGTTTGACGCCCAGGATGAGGCCTGGCGCGAATCGGTGCTGCCGTCGGACGTCAGCGCCCGGGTGGCGGTCGAAGCCGGGATAGCGGACTACTGGTATAAATATGTCGGCTTAAAAGGCAAGATCGTCGGCATGACCGGCTATGGCGAATCCGCCCCGGCAGAGCAGTTGTTCCCGTTCTTTGGCTTTACGGTCGACCATATCGTCGCCACCGCCGAACAGGTGCTTAACGGGTGATCCACAGCGTGGGCCAGGCATCTGGCCCCTGCCAGTTGTCGCACGTCGGCTGCTGCGCGTAGCGGGAGAGGCTGAACCGCTGGCCGTCAAAACGCCAGCGGGTTTGGATCCCGCAATCGCCGGCCCCGCGGCCTTTATCCAGGGTCACCAGCTCATGGCGGCGGTCATCATAGCTGGCGTTGATCAGCTCAATCTCCCGCGGCGCCTCGCCCGGCGGCTGAAATGGCAACGTTAGCCGCACCTGACGGGCGACATAGGGGCGCTGGCGGGAGACCAGCCAGGCCAGCCAGACGGTGTTGTAGGCGCCGGATTCGCAGCTGGTCATCAGCAGCACTTTGTCATCCGTCAGCGCAGTAACGCGAATTTCACGGCGGAAGGGATCGAGGGAACAGTGGCTGTTGGTCATCCGCTCATTACCGTAGTCCATCAGATCGTTGAGCTCCTCACGCCCCAGCGGCGACTGCGCCGTTTCCGCGCTCGCCACCGCGCGCAGCGCCGGCGCCGGCGGTACGCTGAGCGGCGGCTCTTCCCCTTTGCCGACCCAGGCCGTTTCGCTACCTACCCGCTTTTGCCGATCGTCGATAAAAAACAGAGCCGCTTTCAACCCCTGCAGGGAGATGGTCTGCAGGCCATTGGCCAGCGAGAGCGCTTTACCCTCCTGAACCTGCTGGAGAAACGCATCGATCGTCATGCTGTCGGCGGTTTTAATGAGCTTATCTTCAATGTGCCAGCGCTTGTCGGTCAGGGACAGCGGTTTACCATCCAGCAGCAGGCGCGGCGCTATCGGCGCGAGCGTCGCCACTGGATTGCCGGTGCCGCCCAGCTCGATACGCAGACTGGCGTCAGTGACTGCCCCAGCGCTGCGGCTGAGGGTCATCACCAGGCCATGATGCAGCCCCACGTTACGGGTGACGCAGAAATTTTGGTTGTTACAGGTGACCAGCCAGTCGTTGAAGCGCTGCTGCGTCGGTGCCGACCATGCCTGCGAGCAAGGCAGCACCGCCATAAAAAGGAAAAAGATGACGCGAAAAAGCATGAACCGCCCGACCCCAGATAAACCCGACCACGGCGCCTATCCTGGACAACGGCAGCGGGTTACTCAATCGGATTTGTCAGAGTTCCCCGACATCAGGCCGGAGGTTTGCAGATATTGCAGCAGAATGACCGCCTTACCGTCGCGGATCTCCCCGTCAGCGACCATCTGCAGCGCCTGGCTAAAAGGCAGCTCCAGCACCTCGATGGCTTCATCATCTACCCCGCCGCCGCTGGTGGTTCGCTGCGCGTCGCTGTACTCGGCGATAAAGAAATGCACTACCTCGGTGACGCCCCCTGGCGACATAAACAGCTCAAACAGCTTTCTCACCTCGCCCACTTCGTAGCCGGTCTCTTCCACCGCCTCTTTACGAATGCAGGCTTCCGGCTCGTCGTTGTCCAGCAGCCCGGCGCAGGTTTCAATCAGCATGCCGTCATGATTGCCATTGACCCAGGTGGCGACACGGAACTGACGCACCAGGACCACCGTCTGCTTATGGCGGTTATACAGCAGCACGGTGGCGCCATTGCCGCGATCGTAGACCTCGCGCTTGTGGCGCACGACGCTGCCGTCCGCCCGCGTCAGCTCATAGGTCATGTTGCGTAGTACGAACCAGTTCTCAGAGAGGATTTTATCTTTAATGACGTGAATATTGAGTGACATACCGACCCCACAGCGTAAAAGGACGCCCTCATACTACGCTGCGGAGCCGGGTTTGTCGTCAGTGAAGCGGCGTCGTTTTCCGCGCCAGATAGTCCAGGATCCCCTGCGCCGCGTGACGGCCTTCCGCCATCGCCGTCACTACAAGGTCTGCGCCGCGCACGGCATCGCCGCCGGCAAAGATCTTCTCCTGACTGGTCTGATAACGGTAACGGCTCTCCACTCCGGCTTTAATACGCCCCTGGCTGTCCAGCGCCACCCCCGCCGCCTCCAGCCAGGGCATGCGGTGCGGGTGGAAGCCAAAGGCCATGATCACCGCATCTGCCGGCATAACAAACTCGCTGCCGGGGATCGGCGTCGGACGGCGTCTTCCCCCGGCGTCCGGAGCGCCCAGCTCGGTGCGCAAAAAGCGTACCCCGTTAACCCGCCCGTTCTCGTCCAGCTCAAGCGTCACCGGCTGGACGTTAAACTCAAAGAGCGCCCCCTCTTCGCGGGCGTTTTTGACCTCTTTTTTCGAGCCCGGCATGTTGGCTTCATCTCGCCGATAGGCGCAGGTCACCTGGCGGGCGCCGTGGCGCAGCGCGGTGCGCACGCAGTCCATCGCCGTATCGCCGCCGCCCAGCACCACCACGTTCAGCCCGGCGGTGTTGACATAAGGCTCTTGCGCCGATGCCGCCAGCCCCATCACCTGTTTGGTGTTGGCGATGAGGAACGGCAGCGCATCGTAGACCCCGGGGGCCTCTTCGTTCGGCAGCCCCGCCTTCATGGAGCGATAGGTTCCGGCGCCGACGAACACCGCGTCATAATCGGCCAGCAGTGTCGCCATGGAGATATCTTTCCCCACCTCGCAATTGAGCTCAAAGCGGATACCCATCTCGCTGAAGATCGCCCGCCGCCGGGCCAATAGCGATTTATCCAGCTTGAACGCCGGAATGCCGAAGGTCAGCAGACCGCCAATCTCCGGATGACGGTCGAAGACCACCGGCTGGACGCCGTGGCGCACCAGCATATCGGCGCAGGCCAGCCCGGCAGGCCCGGCGCCGATAATCGCCACCCGCTTGCCGCTCGGCTTAACCTGCGAAAGGTCCGGACGCCAGCCGCTGGCCAGCGCCTGGTCGGAAATATAGCGCTCAATATTGCCGATGGTGACTGCCCCGCTTTCATCGCGCAGGGTGCAGGCGCCTTCACACAGCCGGTCCTGGGGACAGACGCGGCCAGTGATCTCCGGCAGGCAGTTGGTCTGATGGGAAAGCGCGACCGCAGCGGCGATATTCCCCGCTTTAACCAGCTCAATCCACTGCGGGATATGGTTATGCAGCGGGCAGGTCCATTCGCAAATACTGTGCTCCCCACACGTGAGACAGCGGGCGGCCTGCTGCTGCGCCTGCTCCGGGGTGAACGGCTGATAGATCTCCTCAAAGTGGCTCTTACGCACCTCCGCCGCCAGCTTATCCGGCTCCCCGCGCGGGGGCGTCATCGCCATTTGCCTGACCTTCGCGCCAGCATTGGGCTGGCTGCAGAGCGGCGTAGCGCGCTGCCACGGCTGCACCTCCTGGCATGCCGAGCGCAGTCGCCGCTGCTTCGCCAGGGTGATCAACGTCTCATCGTCGGCGAGGGTCAGCGCCTGCGCGGGACAGTTTTCCACACAGGCCGGCCCCGCCTCGCGGCCCTGGCATAGATCGCACTTGTGCGCGCTGGCTTTCACCAGGCCTGCGGCCTGCGGCGTCACCACCACCTGCATCACCCCGAACGGGCAGGCCACCATGCAGGATTTACAGCCAATGCATTTCTCCTGACGGACCTGAACGCTGTCGCCGGACTGGGCGATGGCGTCGTTGGGACAACTGCGGACGCAGGGGGCGTCCTCGCAGTGGCGGCAGGTGATGGCGTTACGCTGGCCCTCCGCTTTGATCACGGTGATACGTGGCAAAAAGCGCTGCGGGGTCAGCACGTGTTGCTCCTCGTTATGCGCCATCACGCAGGCCACTTCGCAGGCCTGGCAGCCGATGCACTTTCGGCTATCGCTCAAAATAAAGTGGTTCATGGCTTCCTTTTGTCTTCTTGGTGAATAACCCCTCAATGCGCATGCCTATTTATTACCCGACAAGATGACGCCGGAACAATGTCCAATTGCCCAGGATAAACTTTTTCTGGAGAGAATCCGTTTTGGATCAATTTTTTTGACTTAAATGAAATGAGGTTTCACACCGGCAAGGGATAATGCGCCGGTCTGCGGTGACGAAGCAGACTCGCTACCTGCTGGCAGGAAAGCTCGAGGTTTCTTTACGATACGGCAAAAGCAACATGATAAATTACACTATCTCCTTAATTTCTCCACGATTGCCGGAGAGGCTGGCGCTAAAGTGGCACAGGCTGTGCAATAACAAGAAAATGTGCATATGAGGTTTTTATTCTGATGGCGAATTTCTTTATCGATCGCCCCATTTTTGCATGGGTGCTGGCAATCCTGTTATGCCTGACGGGCACCCTTGCCATTTTGTCGCTGCCGGTTGAACAGTATCCCGACCTCGCCCCGCCGAATGTGCGGATCACCGCCAACTATCCCGGCGCTTCCGCGCAAACCCTGGAGAATACCGTCACTCAGGTTATCGAACAGAATATGACCGGCCTCGATAACCTGATGTATATGTCCTCCCAGAGCAGCGCCACCGGCCAGGCGACGATCACCCTCAGCTTTACCGCCGGTACCGACCCGGATGAAGCCGTGCAGCAGGTTCAGAACCAGCTACAGTCGGCGATGCGTAAGCTGCCGCAGGCGGTGCAAAACCAGGGGGTGACGGTACGCAAGACCGGTGATACCAATATCCTGACGCTCGCCTTCGTCTCCACTGACGGCAGTATGGATAAACAAGATATCGCCGACTACGTCGCCAGTAACATCCAGGACCCGCTCAGCCGCGTCAACGGCGTGGGGGATATCGACGCCTACGGTTCGCAATACTCAATGCGCATCTGGCTCGACCCGGCGAAGCTCAACAGCTACCAGATGACCACCAAGGATGTTACCGACGCCATCAGTTCGCAGAACGCCCAGATTGCCGTCGGCCAGCTTGGCGGGACGCCTTCGGTCGATAAGCAAGCGCTGAACGCCACCATCAACTCGCAATCTCTGCTGCAAACCCCGGAGCAGTTCCGCAATATCACTCTGCGCGTCAATCAGGATGGTTCAGAGGTGACGCTGGGCGATGTCGCCACCGTCGAGATGGGGGCGGAGAAGTACGACTATCTTAGCCGCTACAACCGCCAGCCGGCCTCAGGCCTCGGGATCAAGCTGGCTTCCGGCGCCAACGAAATGGCCACCGCGGAGCGCGTGATCAATCGCCTCAATGAGCTGGCGCAGTTTTTCCCCCACGGTCTGGAATATAAGGTCGCCTACGAGACCACCTCCTTCGTGAAGGCTTCCATCACCGACGTGGTGAAAACCCTGCTGGAGGCGATCCTGCTGGTCTTCCTCGTGATGTATCTGTTCCTGCAGAACTTCCGCGCCACCCTGATCCCGACCATCGCCGTGCCGGTGGTGCTGATGGGCACTTTCGCGGTGCTGTATGCCTGTGGCTACAGCATCAACACCCTGACGATGTTCGCGATGGTGTTGGCGATCGGCCTGCTGGTGGATGACGCCATCGTGGTGGTGGAGAACGTCGAGCGCATCATGAGCGAGGAGGGCCTGTCGCCACGCGAGGCGACCCGCAAATCGATGGGACAAATTCAGGGCGCGCTGGTGGGGATCGCGATGGTGCTGTCGGCGGTATTCGTGCCGATGGCCTTCTTCGGCGGCACCACCGGCGCCATCTATCGCCAGTTCTCAATCACTATCGTCGCGGCGATGGTCCTCTCGGTGCTGGTGGCCATGATCCTCACCCCTGCCCTTTGCGCCACGCTGCTTAAGCCGGTTAAGCCAGGTGAATCCCATGAAAGAAAAGGCTTCTTCGGCTGGTTCAACCGCACCTTCAACCGCAGCGCCAGCCGCTACGAAACCTTCGTCGGCAAAATACTGCACCGCTCGCTGCGCTGGATGCTGATCTACGTCGTCCTGCTCGGCGGGATGGTGTTCCTGTTTCTGCATTTGCCGACCTCGTTCCTGCCGCTGGAGGATCGCGGGATGTTCACCACCTCGGTCCAGTTGCCGAGCGGCAGCACCCAGCAGCAGACGCTGAAGGTGGTGCAGAAGGCGGAAGATTACTTCCTCAATAACGAGAAGCAGAACGTCGAGTCGGTGTTCGCTACCGTTGGCTCCGGCCCCGGCGGCAATGGGCAGAACGTGGCCCGTATGTTCGTTCGTCTCAAAGACTGGGACCAGCGCGACCCGCAAACCGGCACCTCCTTTGCCATTATTGAACGCGCCACCAAAGCGTTTAATCAGATTAACGAAGCGCGGGTTATCGCCAGCAGCCCGCCGGCGATCAGCGGCCTCGGCAGTTCGGCAGGCTTCGATATGGAGCTGGAGGATCATGCCGGGAAGGGGCACGATGCGCTGATGGCGGCGCGCGATACGCTACTTGAGCTGGCCGGGAAAAATCCGCTGTTGACCCGCGTCCGGCATAACGGGCTCGATGACAGTCCGCAGCTGCAGGTCGATATCGATCAGCGTAAAGCGCAGGCGCTTGGCGTCTCCATTGACGACATCAACGATACGCTGCAAACCGCGTGGGGGTCGAGCTACGTCAACGACTTTATGGATCGCGGCCGGGTAAAGAAAGTCTACGTCCAGGCGGCGGCGAAATACCGGATGCTGCCTGACGATATCAATCTTTGGTACGTGCGCAACAGCAGCGGCACGATGGTGCCATTCTCGGCCTTCGCCACCTCGCGCTGGGAGACCGGCTCGCCGCGGCTGGAACGCTACAATGGCTACTCAGCGGTCGAGATCGTCGGTGAGGCGGCGCCGGGTATCAGTACCGGTACCGCGATGGACATGATGGAGAAGCTGGCCGCGCAGTTACCCACCGGCTTTGGCCTCGAATGGACCGCCATGTCCTACCAGGAACGCCTCTCTGGCGCTCAGGCGCCGGCCCTGTACGCGATTTCTCTGCTGGTGGTGTTCCTGTGCCTGGCGGCGCTGTACGAGAGCTGGTCGGTGCCGTTCTCGGTGATGCTGGTGGTGCCGCTGGGGGTGATTGGCGCCCTGCTGGCGACCTGGATGCGCGGGCTGGAGAATGACGTGTACTTCCAGGTGGGTCTGTTGACGGTGATCGGCCTGTCGGCGAAAAACGCCATTCTGATCGTCGAGTTCGCCAATGAGCTCAACGAGAAGGGCCAGGATCTGCTCAGCGCCACGCTGTCGGCTTGCCGTCAGCGCCTGCGCCCCATCCTGATGACCTCGCTGGCGTTCATCTTCGGCGTGCTGCCGATGGCGACCAGCACCGGCGCCGGTTCCGGCAGCCAGCATGCGGTCGGCACCGGAGTGATGGGCGGGATGATCTCCGCCACCGTGCTGGCGATCTTTTTCGTGCCGCTGTTCTTTGTGCTGGTGCGTCGCCGTTTTCCGCTAAAGGAGCGTCCGCAATAAACCGACGAGCTTCGGCGGCGAGGCGTAATAACAGAAAAGGCGACCACGGTGGTCGCCTTCTTTATGTGTTCAGAACCCTAGCGCGCTTATTTACTTCGCGTTATTCCCCTGCTCACATTGCGGAAATTTATTTACGAAGCATGCCTTCAATAAAGTCTTTCCAGTTCCCCAGTTCATGTTCAATCATAATAGCCTCTCTTATTATTATGGTCGATTCTATATAACTTCATTACCGATGGGAAGTTGTGCTCCCCTATTGCTCTGATTGTCTTATGGACCGCTGACAGAGATAAAACCTCTGGTTGTCGCTACTATGCCGCTTCGTATGTAAACATAATGTGACGTAGAGCAACCTCAGACAACATTTTTGCAATAATGTTAAAGCCCTCACATCATGCCCACAGGTGGCCAACATTTAACCACCCGATATATCGAATGAGATCCCCGGTAAAAAGTTATATTTATTCATCTGAATCACGTATTATTTCAGTAAGACTTATATATTCGGAAATATCTGAGTTAACCGCTTAATTGAATGTAAAAGGTTTATCTATGCTCACCATGTACGGAATTAAAAACTGCGATACCATTAAAAAAGCCCGCCGCTGGCTGGAAGCGCATCAGATTGAGTATCGCTTCCATGATTACCGCGCCGATGGCCTTGAGCGCGCGCAACTGGATACCTTTATTGCCGAGCTGGGCTGGCAGGCGCTGCTGAACACCCGTGGCACCACCTGGCGCAAACTCGACGAGTCGCTGCGCAACAGCATCGATAATGCCGACGCCGCAGCCGCATTGATGCTGGAAATGCCGGCAATTATCAAACGCCCATTGCTCTGCGCGCCCGGTCGTCCTATGCTGCTGGGTTTTAGTGAAGCAAGTTATCAGCAGTTTAACGAGGTATAGTCTATGTCTTGCCCGGTCATTGAGCTGGCTCAGCAGCTTATTCGCCGCCCTTCCCTTAGCCCCGATGATGCGGGATGCCAGGCGTTAATGATTGAACGCCTGCGTGCGATCGGCTTTACCGTTGAACCGATGGATTTCGGCGATACGCAGAATTTCTGGGCCTGGCGCGGCCACGGCGAGACGCTGGCCTTCGCCGGCCACACCGACGTAGTCCCGGCAGGCGACGCCGATCGCTGGATCAATCCCCCGTTCGAACCGACCATCCGCGACGGGATGCTGTTTGGCCGCGGAGCGGCGGATATGAAAGGCTCGCTGGCGGCGATGGTGGTTGCCGCAGAGCGTTTTGTCGCGCAGTACCCGAACCACAGGGGCCGACTGGCGTTTTTGATCACCTCTGATGAAGAGGCCAGCGCCAAAAACGGCACCGTCAAAGTGGTGGAGACGCTGATGGCGCGTAACGAGCGTCTGGACTATTGTCTGGTCGGCGAACCTTCCAGTACCGAAGTGGTCGGCGATGTGGTGAAAAACGGCCGCCGCGGCTCGCTGACCTGCAACCTGACTATTCACGGCGTGCAGGGCCATGTCGCCTATCCGCACCTTGCCGATAACCCTGTCCACCGCGCGGCGCCGATGCTGGCGGAACTGGTCAATATCGAGTGGGATAAAGGCAATGAGTTCTTCCCGCCGACCAGCATGCAGATCGCCAACGTGCAGTCCGGCACCGGCAGCAATAACGTGATCCCCGGCGATATGTTCGTCCAGTTCAACTTCCGCTTCAGTACGGAGCTGACGGACGAGATGATCAAATCCCGGGTGATCGCCCTGCTGGAAAAATACCAGCTGCGTTACAGCGTGGAGTGGTGGCTCTCCGGCCAGCCGTTCCTCACCGGACGGGGCAAGCTGGTGGATGCGGTCGTCAACGCGATTGAGCACTATAATGAGATCAAACCGCAGCTGTTAACCAACGGCGGCACCTCAGACGGACGGTTTATCGCGCGCATGGGGGCGCAGGTGGTTGAGCTGGGCCCCGTAAACGCAACGATTCACAAAATTAATGAATGTGTGAACGCCGCCGACCTGCAGCTGCTGGCGCGGATGTATCAACGCGTCATGGAACAGCTGGTCGCCTGACGAATTGACGTAAAGAGGAAGCGCGCATGGAATGGCTTATTAAACACTGGTGGATTCTGGTGCTGGTCTTTTTGGTGGGGGTAATTATCAACGTGATTAAAGATCTAAATCGCGTTGACCACAAAAAATTCCTCAACAACAAACCCGATCTGCCGCCGCACCGTGATTTTAACGATAAATGGGACGACGACGACGACTGGCCGAAGCACGACCAGTCGAAGAAACCGTAAGTTTGCCTTTATCGCGGTACCGCCCGCCTGTAACCCCGCTCTCCGGGGTTACAGCATTTCGATGATATCATCCCCTTTTGGCGTACTGCCGCTCAGCGCCTCATCAAAATAGTGCTTTGGCACGGTATAACGCAGACGCTCGATCGCCAACTGCATACTGCGATCGTCAATGGCATGCCCGAGATCGTCGACAATATCTAAGGTCACGTCGCCGCCCGCCTGCTGTAACGCCTCCTCGGCCGACACCGCCCACGCCAGGTCGATAACCCGATCTTCACCCCCGTGGATCAGGTGAATGGTAGTGGCCGTCGTTGCCGTCTCCGGCAGCGTCGCATAGCGGCCATTAAAGGCGATGACCCGCGAAGCCAGATCCGGCGCCGCTTTGATACTCTCCAGCGACATAATCGCCCCCTGAGAGAAACCGATCAGCGCGGTGGCCAGTGGACTGACGCCGCTCTTTTCCTGCCAGTAGCGTACAATTTCAATAAAGGTCGGCATAATGGCGTCGATGCGCTGCTGACGATTCTCTTCCGTCACCCCCTGCAGCGAAAACCACTGCCGACCGTTGGGGCCGCAAGGTTCCACCCCGCCAATGCTGACGATCAGCGCATCAGGAAACTGCGGTGCGAACCAGCTGCCGATTTGCCCCATGGAGACCGGGTTATCCCCTACGCCATGAAACAGCAGCAACAGCTGTTGCGCAGGTGTCGCAGGACTTTGAACAATAAAATGATCGTGTTTCATGGCTGTCTCCTTAGTGTTTGCGGGCAGTGTACGCCGCTCGCCAGATATGACCATGCCATTTAACTGAATGAGTTAGTTAAAAAAATTGCAGATGCGCCACCTGCTGACGCAGCGCATCAGCGCGCGCTGCATCAAGGAAGCGCAAGGCGTCAGCGGCCTCCCGACGCCATCTCGCCTGCAAGGCTTTACGCCCCGTCAGCTGCAGCACGGCGCAGAGTGCGGCCTCCTCTTTGCCCTGCAGTCGTCCCCGCAGGGCCGGCAACGGCATGTCGGCCTGCATCAGCAGGCGGTTGAGGCAGCCCAGCGCCGCGGCCAGCGGGCGGTGGGCGAAGGCAAAGCTCGCCGCTTCCAGCCAGTCCTCATCACTAAGCATAGCGTCTGCGACGGCCGGCAGCGGCGCGGATTCCTCTCGCCACGGGCGAAGCCAGTATTCATCGCGCTGCAGCCGCTGCGCCTCCCGCTGCGCCAGCTGGCGCCCTGCCGCGGTCAACGGATAGAGGGCCATCGCCGTATAGCAGCCGCTGCTGGCCTCGCGATGGGTACCCAGCCGTACGAGGGTAAACCCGCAGCGTTGCCAGAAGCGCCACAGCTCAGCGGTATAGCCGAAGCTGACGGAGAGATAGTCATAGCCAGCGGCATCGGCGGCGATATCGGCGATCATCTTCCGCCCCAGGCCTTCCCGCTGGCGGGTGGGATGGACAGCGATCCGACTGACCCGCAGCCCGCGCAGCGTCGCCGACAGGGGACTGCCGCCGTGCGCCGCCAGCGACTGGGCGACCAGATTCCCGCGCGGCCGGCGAAAACCCGCCCATACCGCCCGGCTCAGTTCGGGAGAAAGTCCCCCCTCGGCCACCAGCCACAGGGCGCCCGCCACCGCGCCGCCGGTGCGAGCGCAGCGGAAAGCCTGGCCCGGAGCATCCATCATGCGCCGCAGATCGAGCGGGGAAGTTCGGTAATGCGCCCCGGACAATAGCTGGTACATCGCCTCCGGTAGCGCTGGCTGCGTTTGCCAGCAGGACTGATTGACCGCCTCCAGGGCTATCTCCCCCATCGGCGCGTCGCGAAATGCCTCATCGTTAAAGATAAGCAACTGACTGATGGCTGACTCCAGCGGACAGCCCGCCGCCCAGCGGATCGGGGCGCTCAGGGTGAAGGATTGCAGATGGGGCAGACTGGCGCAAAATTTCAGCAGGAACCCGCGACCGGTGCCCTCGTACCCTTGCACCGTCGTGGTGAGTAGCGTGCGGGGAAAACGGCTCACCAGCTGCCGGAGAAGCGGAGCCGGGATAGCCGCGGCCTCATCGACTATCAGCCACGCCGCCTTTTCTTTCGACGCCAGCAGCGCATCGGGCGCCATAAAGCGCAACGTCTCCCCGGCAAAGCTGGCCAGCACCTCGACAGCGCTACGCGTTGGGGCGGTGACGATGGCCTCGCCCCCAAGCTGGCGCAGGAGCATGCCCGCCAGCGCGGACTTCCCCCGTCCACGCTCCGCCGTCACCGCCGCGATACCGGGCGGCAGGCGTATCAGTTGCTCAAGGATTGCCGCCTGCTCGGCCTGCGGGCGGCCATCGGCGGGATGCCAGTCGGGACGCGGGGCGGCCAGCGGGAAACGTGGCCGGTCCGACTGCCGCCAGAGCAACACCTCCGGATCGGCGATAAACTGCCGACAGCAGCGGTGAACAAAGTTAGGGGTAACGATAGGGTCAGGCGTATCGCTCCAGCGCAGAGAGTCCTCATCCGCCCGGGTCGGCCAGTCGGCGAAAGGGGGCGTCAGCAGCACCAGCCAGCTTCCCGCACGCAGCGTGCCGCTCAGGGCCGCCATGGCGGCCACATCAAACCCGCGCCGGGCATCGAAAAAGGCGTGCATCACTTCCCGCCCCAGCAGCGTTTTCAGCGCGCCGGGCGCCACGCAGGGCGCAGAAACCGGCTCGGGGCCAACCCACAGGCCATCGCCGCCGAGCCTCTCCCGTAGCGCCTGCGCCTGCTGCAGCGTCCAGCTCTCATCGCCGCTGAGCACCAGCAGGCGACGGATCCCCTCCCGCGCCATTTGCGCGGTGAGGTTAAGCAGCGCGTCCATCATGGGGGACGATTACAGCGCGCTGCCGAAGGTATTGCACTGCGCCGGATCGCCGCTATCGAAACCGCGTTTGAACCAGGTGTAGCGCTGTTTCGAGGTGCCGTGGGTAAAACTGTCCGGCACCACGCGTCCCTGGCTCTGCTGCTGTAGACGATCGTCGCCGATGGCCTCGGCGGCGTTCAGCGCCTCCTGCAGATCGCCAGTTTCCAGAATATCCTGCTGCTGCATATTATGACCCCAGACGCCGGCGAAGCAGTCTGCCTGCAGCTCCATCTTAACCGACAGGCGGTTGGCTTCGGCCTGCGTGGCATGCTGCTGTTGCTGGCGGACCTTCGGCTCAATGCCCAGCAGTTTTTGTACGTGATGACCCACTTCATGAGCAATGACGTACCCCTGGGCAAAGTCGCCGTCGGCGCCCAGTTTATTTTTCATCTCATCGTAGAATGACAGGTCAATATAGACCGTACTGTCGGCAGGACAATAGAAGGGGCCCATCACCGACTGACCGGTGCCGCAGCCGGTACGGGTCGCGCCGCGGTAGAGCACCAGCTTTGGCTGCGGGTACTGGCGGCCCATTTTTTCAAAGATCGGCCCCCAGGTATCTTCGGTGGTAGCCAGAATGACGGAAGTAAACTTCGCCGCTTCATCGTCTTTCGGACTGATGGAGCGCTGCGTGGAGGTCTGCTGCTGCGGCATCGGTTCGCCGGTCAACATGCCGGTCAAATCCACGCCGTAGTAGCCCGCCACCAGCACAATAATCAGCAATACAATGCCGCCCTTCCCGCTCGGCAGACGGAAGCCGCCGCCCCCGCCGCCGCCAAACGGCGAGCCTGATTGTCCACGTCGATCTTCAACATTGTCGCTTTCGCGACGCCCTTGCCAGCGCATAAGCACCTCATTCCCTGTTATGTATCAATAGCAGAGATCGTAGGCGGTTCAGCGCAGGATTACCACAGGAAACAGCAAGAGACGCCAGAAGATGAGGCCATCTTCTGGCGGCGGGCGGGTTAGTCGAGCTTAACGCCCAGGCGGTGAGCCACTTCTTCGTAGGCTTCGATCAGGCCGCCAAGGCTCTGGCGGAAGCGGTCTTTGTCCATTTTATCGAGGGTGTTTTTATCCCACAGGCGGCTGCCGTCCGGCGAAAACTCGTCGCCCAGCACCACTTCGCCTTTGAACAGACCAAACTCCAGCTTAAAGTCCACCAGAATCAGACCGGCGTCATCGAACAGTTTTTTCAGCACGTCGTTGGCTTTGTAGGTCAGCTCGCGCATCCGCGCCAGATTCTCTTTACTCACCCAGCCGAAGGTTTCGCAGTAGGAGTCGTTGACCATCGGATCGTGCATAGCATCGTTTTTCAGGAACAGGTCGAACAGCGGCGGATTCAGCTCGATACCTTCTTCAATGCCTAAACGTTTTACCAGCGAGCCTGCCGCACGGTTACGCACCACGCACTCTACCGGCACCATATCCAGTTTTTTCACCAGACATTCGGTATCGGAAAGCAGCGCTTCCATCTGGGTAGGGATGCCCGCTTCTGCCAGTTTACTCATAATGAAATGGTTGAATTTGTTGTTCACCATGCCTTTACGATCGAACTGCTCGATGCGCGCGCCATCACCTGCTGACGTATCGTTACGGAATTCCAGTACCAGCAGGTCCGGATTATCGGTGCTGTATACTGTCTTCGCCTTACCACGATACAACTCAGCTTGCTTTTTCATCTTTCACTACTCCAGTGATATTGAGCCAAAAAATGACGTGTCGGTCTTACATAACATCCTGCAACGGGCGTTGGAGCGGATGCTGTACGCTTGCGGGGCGAACTGCAGTCAGGCGACTGGAGCAGCCTTAACGCGGCGATTTACAGGATTATATGGCCACGCACACGTTTGCGTCACTATACATGAAAAAGGGCCGGATTGCTCCAGCCCTTTTGATTACTTGTTAAATGCGGCCTGGAATACGGCTACCAGGGCGTCATTTTGCGACTGCGTCAGGGTGTGGCCTTTCGGGTCGATAAACTGCAGGCTACTGCGGTTATCGAGGTCGCCGACCTGCAGTTTGTAGTCGCCGGAGACCAGCTGCGGGTCACGTGCGCCCAGCTCCTGCCAGCTGCTGTCAGACAGCGGCTTATAGGTCAGCGCCATGCTGCCCTGAGAGCGCGTGCTGTCGGTCACTTTCATCCCCACTTTCTCGAGGGCGCCCGGCAGACGCTGCCACACCAGGTTAAACGGCGCGCGAACAACGAGCATCGGCAGGCCGGTATCGTCGGCGGCGCTCTGCACGTCGAAGGTGGCCCCCGCGCTGCGCTGTGCGGCGTTCTGGGCGCTGGTGGCATTCATGTCAAGGCCTTCCGAAATGACGTTCAGCATAGCGGTGCTGTAGCGCTGCAGAGACGCCGGATCGGCAACAGGTTTACCCGCCTGCTCCAGATTCACCAGCTTAACGACCACCGCTTGCTGATAACCCTGCGGTTTGACGGAGATTTGATAACGACCGCGATACTGCTGATCTTCATCAAGACGGTTCCACTCAACCCAGTCGGTGTTCAGCGTCTGGCTCGCATCATCGCGCTTGGCGATAACGTAGTTCTTCGCCTGAAGAATACTGGTGACCTGTGCCCACAGCGAACCGCTGCGGCCGTTCTCGACCATCAGCGTCGCGGTATCGCCGTTAAACTGGGTCCGCGCACCGCTCACCAGCGCCAGCGGCTGCGCTGGCGGACGAATGTCCAGCGCTTTACCGACCGCGCCGGTGCTGTTAGCCACCGGAATATTGTAATCACCCACCTGAATCGGCAGGATCATCCCCGCCGGCGCGTGAAGTTCGCTCAACGGTGATGCCTGTAAATAGGCCTCATCACCGCTCACCTGACGCTTATAGCGCGAGTCGGAACTACAGGCCGCGAGGAGTAGAACCAGCGAAACACCCGCAACCTTCGCCAGGCGCGACTTCTGTACTGAGTAAGCCATCAAATCTCCCTAAACTTTACAGCAAACCGGCATGCTTCAGCGCGGCAGTGACGGCTTCACGACCATGATCGGTGATAGGCGTCATCGGCAAGCGCAGCGTATCGGTCGCCACAAGACCCAACGCCTTGCATCCCCATTTCACCGGGATAGGATTGGGTTCGACAAATAATTTTGTATGCAGTGGCATCAGACGCTGGTTAATCGCACGAGCTTCGGCAAATTGACCCGCCAGCGCCAGACGGCACATGTCGGCCATTTCGCGCGCCGCCACGTTGGCCGTAACAGAAATCACGCCTACGCCGCCGAGCTGCATGAAGTCCATACCGGTCGCATCGTCACCGCTCAGCAGAATAAAGTCGTCTGAAACCAGCTCTTTGATCTGGTGAACGCGACTTAAGTTCCCTGTTGCTTCCTTAATACCGACAATATTTTTAATTTCCGCCAGACGGCCAACGGTTTCCGGCAGCATATCGCAACCGGTACGGGACGGCACATTATACAGAATTTGCGGCAGGTCAGTATGTTCGGCGATAGCTTTAAAGTGCTGGAACAGGCCTTCCTGGGTCGGACGGTTATAATAAGGAGTGACCGTCAGGCAGCCGACAACACCGCTATCGTTAAAACGTTTGGTCAGGCTAATCGCCTCTGCGGTTGCATTGGCTCCCGTTCCAGCGATAACCGGAATACGCCCGTCGGCCAGCTCCAGCGTCATCATCACCACGTCGCCATGCTCTTCATGGCTCAGCGTTGCGGATTCACCGGTAGTCCCTACCGAAACGATCGCCGAGGTTCCGTTGGCGACATGGTAATCAATCAGTTTTTTCAGGCTTGTCCGGCAGACATTACCGTTTTCATCCATCGGCGTGACAAGCGCTACAATACTTCCCGTGAACATGGGCCATCCTCAGAGCAGAAGTGCGACAAGATTCTCAATGTTACGTTTGGAGCTGTAATAAAAGCAAGAGACCCGACGCCATCAGGGATGTTGTATGGCGGTTTTTTTTATGCTTTCCTAATGTTACCTCACCTTTTTAAAGGAAGAACAGGTTTGACAGCCTCATTACAACACTATCTGGTTATTACCGCCCTGGGGGCTGACCGTCCCGGCATCGTGAATACGATCACTCGCCACGTCAGCAGCTGCGGTTGTAATATCGAAGACAGCCGGCTGGCCATGCTCGGTGATGAGTTTACGTTTATCATGCTGCTTTCCGGGTCGTGGAATGCGATTAACCTGATCGAATCAACGCTGCCGCTGAAAGGCGCGGAGCTGGAGCTGTTGATCGTGATGAAACGCACCACTGCGCGCCCGCCGCAGGCCATGCCAAACACCGTTTGGGTCCAGGTTGAGGTGCCGGACTCACCGCATATCATCGAGCGCTTTACTGCCCTGTGCGATACATGGAATATGAATATTGCGGAGCTGGTGTCCCGCACGCAGCCGGGAGACGGCGATTCCGCGCAGCTTTTTATCCAGATAACTGCCCACAGTCCTGCGACGCAAAATGCAGCAAATATCGAACAAGCGTTCAAAGCCCTATGTACAGAACTGAACGCACAAGGCAGTATTAACATCGTTAATTATTCACAGCATGATGAACAGGATGGAGTTTAACCCATGACCCCACTGAAAGCCGGTGATATCGCACCGAAATTTAGCTTACCGGACCAGGACGGCGAGGAAGTAAATTTAACCGACTTCCAGGGACAACGTGTCCTGGTTTATTTTTACCCGAAAGCCATGACCCCGGGCTGCACCGTCCAGGCGTGCGGCTTGCGCGATAATATGGACGACCTGAAAAAAGCCGGCGTTGAAGTGCTGGGCATCAGCACCGATAAACCGGAAAAACTCTCCCGTTTCGCCGAAAAAGAGCTGCTGAACTTTACGCTGCTGTCTGATGAAAACCATCAGGTTTGCGAGCAGTTTGGCGTCTGGGGCGAAAAATCCTTTATGGGGAAAACCTACGACGGGATCCACCGGATTAGTTTCCTCATTGATGCCGATGGCAAAATCGAACACGTCTTTGATGATTTTAAAACCAGCAATCACCACGACGTGGTGCTGAACTGGCTGAAAGAAAACGCCTGATGCAAAGCAAGACGCCGGGAGAGGAAGCCCTCGCCCGGCGTCTTTTTTTATTCTCATTGCCTTAGTCGTCGACCGCCAAACCATCCGGCCAGGCATGCACCACTGCTTTAATCAGCGTGGCCAGCGGAATGGCGAAGAAGACGCCCCAGAATCCCCACAGTCCGCCAAAGATCACCACCGACAGGATAATTACCAGCGGGTGTAAATTGACCGCTTCCGAGAATAGCACCGGAACCAGCAGGTTACCGTCCAGCCCCTGAATAATCAGATAGACCGCAAACAGGCTCCAGAACTCGGTGCCAGCGCCAAACTGAAACAGCGCCACCCCCACCACCGGAATGGTCACCACAAACGCGCCGATATAGGGGATCAGCACCGAGAAGCCCACCAGCACCGCCAGCAGCAACGAGTAGTTGAGGCCAAAGAGAATAAAGCCTATCCAGGTGGCGACGCTGACGACAATCATCTCCAGCACCTTGCCGCGAATGTAGTTGGTGATCTGCTGGTTCATCTCTTTCCACACCTGCCCGGCAAGCCCGCGATTGCGCGGCAGAACGCGGCGCACCGCGTTGAGCATCTGCTCTTTATCCTTCAGCAGGAAGAAGACCATCAGCGGCACCAGCACCAGATAGACCGCCAGGGTGAGTAACCCCACCAGCGAGGCCAGAGAGTACTTAACCACCGAGTCGCCCACCGTCAGCATCCGGGTGCGCATATTTTCCGCCATCGCATCGATAATGCCGGCATCCATTAACGCCGGATAGCGCCGCGGCAGCGTGGCGGCGAAATCAGAGAGCTTATTTAGCATGCCCGGCATATCGCGGATGAGGTAGATCCCTTGCTGCCAGGCTACCGGCAGCACCACAAAGGCCAGCAACAGCAGGATGCCCACAAAGAGGATCAGCACCAGCGAGGTGGCCCAGGTGCGCGACAGACCGATGCGCTCCAGACGAACGGTCGGCCACTCCAGCAGATAGGCCAGCACGATAGCCACCAGCAACGGGGCCAGCAGGCCGCTGAAAAAGAACATAATGCCGAAACCGGCAAGCAAAATAACCAGCAGCGCTATCGCCTCAGGGTCGCTGAATCGACGGCGGTACCACTGCATTAACATCTCAAGCATAAAACCTTCCCTGAAGGGCCAAGCGGCGACAATCCGGGGAATTGTATCGAAATGTCACAAAAAAGACTTCGCTTTTTGATGCGCCGCAGTCAAACCGTTCTCCGCCATGAAGAACATATTTTCAAGGCGGCCAACGCCAGCTAAACTCGCAGGGATGCGGCCAGGGAACATTACGCCGCACAATCGGTCAAACTGGCACACCCACATTACAGGACAGAGGTTATGTTCAGGCAGTTGAAGAAAACGCTGGTGGCGACCGCGATCGCGTCGCTGACGCTGGGTTCGATAGGTCCTGCTTTTGCTGACTCCGCAGATACCCTGCCGGACATGGGAACCTCCGCAGGAAGCACGCTGTCAATCGGTCAGGAAATGCAGATGGGGGATTACTACGTCCGCCAACTGCGCGGTAGCGCGCCGCTGATCAACGACCCTCTGCTGGTGCAATATATCAACGGGCTGGGTATGCGTCTGGTGGCTCACGCCAACTCGGTGCGTACCCCGTTCCACTTCTATTTGATTAATAACGACCAGATCAACGCCTTCGCCTTCTTCGGCGGCAATGTGGTCCTCCACTCCGCCCTGTTCCGCTACTCTGATAACGAGAGCGAACTGGCCTCTGTCATGGCGCACGAAATCTCCCACGTGACGCAGCGGCATCTCGCCCGCGCGATGGAAGATCAGAAGCGCAATGCGCCGCTGACCTGGGTCGGTGCCCTGGGTTCGATTCTGCTGGCGATGGCCAGCCCGCAGGCCGGAATGGCGGCCCTGACCGGGACGCTGGCCGGCACCCAGCAGGGTATGATCAGCTTCACCCGCCAGAACGAAGAAGAGGCCGACCGGATTGGCATTCAGGTTCTGCAGCGCTCGGGTTTCGACCCGCAGGCTATGCCGATGTTTATGGGTAAACTGCTTGACGAGTCGCGCTACTCGACGCGACCGCCGGAAATGCTGCTCACCCACCCCCTACCGGAAAGCCGACTGGCCGATGCCCGTAACCGTGCCAACCAGATGCGCCCGGTGGTGGTACAGTCCTCGGCGGACTTCTATCTGGCGAAGGCGCGTACCCTCGGGATGTACACTAACGGCGACAACAAGCTGGGCACCGATCTGCTGAACGCCTGGGATAAAGGCAATATCCGCCAACAGCATGCCGCCCAGTATGGTCGCGCTCTGCTGGCGATGGAAAGCAACAACTTTGACCAGGCACGCAAAACGCTGCAGCCGCTGCTCAACGCCGACCCGCAAAATGCCTGGTATCTCGATCTGGCCACTGATATCGACCTCGGACAAAAGAAAACCAGCGACGCCATCAATCGCCTTAAAAACGCCCGCGAGCTGCGTACTAATCCGGTGCTGCAGCTGAACCTGGCCAACGCCCTGCTGCAGGGCGGGCAGCCCGGGGAAGCGGCGACCATTCTGAACCGGTATACCTTTACCTATAAAGAGGATGGCAACGGCTGGGACCTGCTGGCCCAGGCGGAAGGCGCGCTGGGCAATCGCGATCAGGAGCTGGCGGCGCGGGCTGAAAGCATGGCGCTGGTCGGCCAGCTGGAGCAGGCGATTTCCCTGCTCAGCAGCGCCAGCTCGCAGGTGAAACTCGGTAGCCTGCAGCAGGCACGTTACGATGCCCGTATCGATCAGCTACGCGATCTGCAGGCTCGCTTCCGTCCCTATCAAAAAATGTAAGGAGACCCCATGACCGACGCGGTAAAAATTTACCATAACCCACGCTGCTCCAAGAGCCGCGAAACGCTGAGCCTGCTGCAGAGTCGCGGCATCGATCCTGAGGTGGTGCTTTATCTTGAGACGCCACCGGATGCCGGGACGCTGCGCCAGCTGCTGCAGCTGCTGGGTATGGAGAGCCCCCGCGAGCTCATGCGCCAGAAAGAGGATCTGTATAAATCGCTCAATCTGGCCGACCCGGCTCTCAGCAACGCGGCGCTGATACAGGCGATGGTCGACAATCCGAAACTCATCGAGCGCCCTATCGTCGTCAGCCGCGGCCAGGCGCGTATTGGCCGCCCGCCGGAACAGGTTCTTGAGATCGTAAGCTAACTCACCCGCGCCGCGCTTGCGCGGCGCTTTTTTTACGTGGGCGATTCCAGATCTTTCACGCCAATATCTCCCGCCCGCCGGACGGTGCTACTGTTCATCCATCGCTCAATCCACTGGACGGATGAACATGAAAAAGCCGACCTCCACGCCCCATGACGCCGTGTTTAAGACCTACCTCTCCCATCCCGATACCGCCCGTGATTTCCTGCAGCTGTATCTGCCCGAGACGCTGCTTAAAGTGTGCGATCTGCGTACGCTGCATCTCGAGTCCGGGCATTTTGTCGAAGACGATCTGCGTCCCTTTTACGCCGACATTTTGTATTCCCTGAAAACCACGGCGGGCGACGGTTATATTTATGCGCTTATCGAACACCAGAGCACGCCCGACCGGCATATGGCCTTTCGTCTGATGCGCTACGCCATCGCCGCCATGCAGCGCCATCTCGATGCCGGCCACGATCGCCTGCCGCTGGTGATCCCTGTTCTCTTCTACCACGGTCTGGTGAGCCCCTATCCGTTCTCTCTGCGCTGGCTCGATGAATTCGTCGCTCCGGAGCTGGCCGCCACCTTTATCACGGGGCGTTTCCGCTGGCGGACATAACCGTCATTCCGGATGACGAGATTGCCACCCACCAGCGCATGGCAACGCTGGAGTTACTGCAAAAACATATTCGACAACGCGATCTGGCGCAGCTCCTCGACAAGCTGAGCGAATTATTATTGACTGGACTGGCGACGGAATCGCAGGTACAAGCCCTGATGCACTATCTGGTACAGGCAGGCAACACGCGCGAGCCGATTAAATTCATTCGCGAGCTGGCGTTACGTACGCCGCAGCATAAGGAGACGTTGATGACGATTGCGGAATATCTGGAACAACAGG
Organism: Klebsiella sp. 64; assembly: GCF_018223915.1. NCBI lineage: Bacteria > Pseudomonadati > Pseudomonadota > Gammaproteobacteria > Enterobacterales > Enterobacteriaceae > Klebsiella > Klebsiella sp. 64. The sequence goes on along the minus strand of NZ_JAGRQZ010000018.1, from coordinate 109,086 downwards.
GGCTGGAGCGGGGCCTGGCGCAAGGCCGTCAGGAAGGACGGAAAGAAGAGGCGCAGCGCATCGCTGTCGCTATGCTGCACAGCGGCCTTCCGCGCGACCTGGTCGCCCGGTTGACCGGGCTGACGGAGCAGGAGCTGACTCCCCTGGCGGACTAAAGCTTAAGGATCTCTTTCACGAAGGGGATCGTCAGCTTGCGCTGAGCGGTAATCGAGGCATGATCCAGCTGATCGAGGGTCATAAACAGCGAACGCATCTCGCGATCCAGCCGCTTCAGCAGGAAGCGGCACACATCTTCAGGCATCTCGAAGCCGCGCAGTCTGGCGCGCAGCTGCAGCGCCTGCAGTTTGTCTTCATCCGACAGCGGCTGCAGCTTATAGATCTGCCCCCAGTCCAGCCGTGAGGCCAGATCCGGCAGGCCAAGATTCAGCTGCCGCGGCGGCCGATCGCCGGTGATCAGCAGCCGGGTTTTGCCTGATTCCAGGATCCGGTTATAGAGATTAAAGATGGCCATCTCCCAGGGCTCATCGCCGGCGACGCACTCGATGTTATCGATGCACACCAGCGCCAGCTGTTCCATCCCCTCCAGCACCTCGGGCACAAACCACGTCCGTTTATCCAGCGGCACGTAGCCTACCGCATCCCCGCGCTGGGAAAGCTCCGCGCAGGCGGCGTGTAACAGGTGGCTACGACCTGCCCCTTCACGTGACCAGATATAAATGTACCCGCTGTGTTCCTGGCGCAGTACGTTCTGGAGGGCGGCAAGTAGGGAAGGATTATCACCCGGCCAGAAACTCGCGAAGGTTTCGTCGTCAGGAAGATACAGTGGCAAAGAGAGCTGTGCCGGTGCGTTCAGATGGACCTCAACATAGGCTTACAGAAAAACGCGAAGAGTTTACCACAGATTTAGGTCAGGAGAGAACCGGGCGGGATCGCCGCCCGGTCAGGCGATCGTTATTTAAACTCTTCGCTATCCGCCGCGTCGAGGACCACCTCTTCCGGACGCAGGACGCTAATAAGCTTGAAAATCAGGCTGAGGGCGATGCCCACGATAGTCGCCAGCGCCATCCCTTTCAGCTCGGCGGCGCCAATGTGCACTTTAGCGCCGCTAACGCCGATGATCAGGATCACGGAGGTGAGGATCAGATTCTGCGCTTTACTGTAATCCACCTTCGATTCAATCAGTACGCGGATCCCCGAGGCGCCGATCACCCCGTACAGCAGCAGGGAAACGCCGCCCATCACCGGCACCGGGATGATCTGGATAGCCGCCGCCAGTTTGCCGACGCAGGAGAGCAGAATCGCAATGATCGCCGCGCCGCCGATTACCCAGGTGCTGTAGACCCGGGTAATCGCCATCACGCCGATATTTTCACCGTAGGTAGTGTTGGGCGTCGAACCGAAGAAGCCGGAAACGATCGTCGACAGGCCGTTGGCAAACATCGAACGATGCAGGCCCGGGTCGCGGATCAGATCGCGCTTAACGATATTGGCGGTCACCACCAGATGCCCCACGTGCTCGGCAATCACCACCAGCGCGGCGGGCAGTATGGTGAAGATAGCAAACCACTCAAAGCGCGGAGTGTAGAAAGTCGGCAGCGCGAACCAGTGCGCCTCGGCGATCGGGGTGGTATCGACCACGCCCATCACAAACGACAGCGCATAGCCCACCAGCACGCCGATCAGGATCGGAATAATCGCCAGGAAGCCGCGGAACAGCACGGATCCGAACACCGTCACCGCCAGGGTCACCATCGAGATAATAATGGTTTTACTGTCCGGTGACTGGCCGTCGGCCGGCAGCAGCCCGGCCATATTAGCCGCCACGCCCGCCAGTTCGAGGCCGATAACCGCCACGATGGCGCCCATCGCCGCCGGCGGGAACATCACATCCAGCCAGCCGGTACCGGCTTTTTTGACAATAAAGGAGACGAGGCAGAACAGCACGCCGCACATAATAAAGCCGCCCAGCGCCACTTCGTAGCCCAGCGGCAACAGCAGCAGCACCGGGGAGATAAAAGCGAAGCTTGATCCCAGATAAGCGGGAATTTTGCCTTTACAGATAAAGAGGTACAACAGCGTACCGATGCCGTTGAACAGCAGGACGGTGGCCGGGTTAATGTGGAACAGAATAGGCACCAGTACCGTTGCGCCAAACATGGCGAACAGATGTTGCAAACTAAGCGGGATTGTCTGTAAAAGCGGCGGTCTTTCACTCACCCCGATGGCACGGCGCGTCATAGTGTATTCCTCTGAGAGTCGTCTGTTATTTGCTGTGGATTACTTTTATTCAAAAAAAAGCCGACTCTCAAAGTCGGCTTTTTTCGCGGTATATTTTATTTCGTTCCAAAAATCTTGTCGCCGGCATCGCCGAGACCGGGAATGATATACCCGTGCTCGTTCAGTCCCTTATCGACAGAGGCGGTGTACAGCTCAACGTCCGGGTGGGCTTTCTCCAGCGCGGCAATCCCTTCCGGCGCCGCCACCAGCACCAGCACCTTGATGCTGGTGCAGCCGGCGTTTTTTAGCAGATCGATAGTGGCGATCATCGACCCACCGGTGGCCAGCATCGGGTCAACGACCAGCGCCATACGTTCATCGATGTTAGACACCAGTTTCTGGAAGTAAGGCACCGGCTCGAGGGTTTCTTCATTGCGATAGATACCGACCACGCTGATACGCGCGCTTGGCACGTGCTCCAGCACCCCTTCCATCATGCCAAGGCCAGCGCGCAGGATAGGCACAACGGTAATTTTCTTGCCCTTGATCTGCTCGACTTCCACCGGACCGTTCCAGCCCTCAATAGTGACTTTCTCAGTCTCCAGATCGGCGGTGGCTTCATAAGTCAGTAAGCTGCCCACTTCTGAGGCGAGTTCACGGAAGCGTTTGGTGCTGATGTCGTGCTCGCGCATCAGGCCCAGCTTGTGTTTGACGAGTGGGTGTTTGACTTCCACAATCTTCATTCTCTTTCTCCTCTGAGGGGCAGCCACAAAAAAAATCGCGGGATTATACCGCTTTTTGCGGATTGTGCCATACCCATCTTGCTTGACGTATATCAAGCAAAGTGATTTAGAGACAAAAAAACCGGAGGCGAGGCTCCGGCTTGGGTGCGGGGTGCAGTCCATACGCTTACGCGGGCCTACGTGTATTGTAGGTCGGTTAAGCGTTAGCGCCACCCGACTACGACAGGTTCTCCCCGTTGCTGGCAATTACCTGCTGATACCAGGCAAAGGACTTTTTCCGGCTGCGTGCCAACGTGCCATTGCCTTCATTATCTTTATCGACATAAATAAAGCCGTAGCGTTTTTTCATTTCCCCCGTGCCGGCGGAAACCAGATCGATACAGCCCCAGGGGGTGTAGCCCATCAGATCGACGCCATCCTCGACCACCGCCTTTTTCATCTCCGCGATATGAGCGGAGAGATAATCGATACGATACTGGTCATTGACGCTGCCGTCCGCTTCGCGGACATCAATCGCGCCAAAGCCGTTTTCGACAATAAACAGCGGCAGCTGGTAGTGATCCCAGAACCAGTTCAGCGAATAGCGCAGGCCGACCGGGTCAATCTGCCAGCCCCAGTCCGACTTTTTGACGTACGGGTTGGAGACCAGGCTGGTGGTTTCATCATAATCAAGCAAGGGGTTGTCTTCGGTGGCTTTGGTAGCGAACGACATATAGTAGCTAAAGCCAATGTAGTCGACACAGCCCTCGGTTAACGCCTGACGATCGGCTTCGGTGATATCCAGAGTAAAGCCGCGGCGGGCAAAATAGTTGAGCAGATGCTGCGGATAGCGACCGCGCACGTGGACGTCGGTAAACCAGTAACGGCGGTGCATGGCGTTCATCGCCATCATCATATCGTCCGGGGCGCAGGTCAGCGGATAGATGGGGCACATAGCGATCATGCAGCCAATCTGCAGCGCCGGGTTGATCTCGCGCGCCGCTTTCACCGCCAGGGCGCTGGCCACCAGCTCATAGTGCGCGGCCTGGTACATCACCGGTTCCCGGTCTTCATCCGGCAAATATTTCAAACCGGAGTTGGTGAAGGGGGCAAAGTCCTCATGGAAGTTGGCCTGGTTGTTGATCTCGTTAAAGGTCATCCAGTACTTCACTTTATGTTGATAGCGGGTGAAGACGACCCTGGCAAAGCGCACGAAAAAGTCGATTAGCTTGCGGTTGCGCCAGCCGCCGTACTCGGTGACCAGATGATAAGGCATTTCAAAATGCGACAGCGTAATGACTGGCTCAATGCCGTGTTTCAGGCATTCGTCGAACAGATCATCATAAAACTGCAGGCCAGCCTCGTTGGGCTCCAGCTCATCGCCCTGCGGGAAAATACGCGTCCAGGCAATCGAGGTGCGAAAACATTTGAAGCCCATCTCGGCAAACAGCGCCAGGTCTTGTGGATAACGATGATAAAAATCGATCGCCTCATGGTTCGGGTAGTTTTTCCCGGCCACCACGCCGTCGGTAATTTCCCGCGGCACGCCGTGGGCGCCGGCGGTCATCACATCCGCCACGCTGATCCCCTTGCCGCCCTCTTGCCAGCCGCCCTCTAACTGATGCGCTGCGACCGCGCCGCCCCACAGAAAACCTGCTTTAAATCCGGACATAGTCTCTCCCTAATGTCGATCGTCGTCTGGCGAACGATACAGCTGATTAAAATGGTAAACCGCGCCAATCAGGCCGGCATCGTTACCGTGACTGACGGTATCGAGATAGTCGGCAATGCCGAACCAGGCCAGATGCTGGCGCAGTAGCGTCAGAAATCCTGGGCGTTCCACAACGCCGCCACCGATAAAAATGGTCTGCGGATCGAAGATATGGACGAGGTTATAAAGGCCATGGCCCAGGCCATTGAAGAACTCGGCGACTAGACGCTGACAAACCGGGTCGCCGGCGTCATAGCGGTCGAAAATCAGTTCGCCTGTCACGCTATCCAGCGGCGCGCCAATATGTTGCGCATAGCGATGGCGCAGCACCCGCAGAGTGCAGTTCTCATTCATTGAATAGCGACGAGGATCGCGTCCGCCGGGACGGTCGGTAAGCATATAGCCGAATTCGCCGGCACGAAAACGCGCCCCGTTGATCAGCTGGTGTTGGCAGAAAATCGCCCCACCGATGCCAGTACCGATAGTGAGCACCAGAAAATTGGCCATCTCCGCCGCTTTGCCCTGCCAGCGCTCGGCCAGCAGCACACAGTTGGCGTCGTTTTCCACCGAGACCGGCAGCCCGGTTCGCGTCTCGAGCCACGATTTCATGGCGAAGTTATCAAATCGACGGATAGCGCCGCCCATGGTGATAAGACCGCTGTGCGGATCGATATAGCCCGGCGCGCTGATGGCTATTCCTTCACACGACGGGTGGGCCGCCAGCCACGACAGCATTGCCTGTAAGATCCGATCGCCATCGCTGTCATTGATTGACTGCCTGGCGGTTTCCAGCAGCCTGCCGTCGCGGGTCATCACGCCCATCTTTAACGCGGTGCCACCGATATCAAATGCCGCAATCTTCATTCATCCCTCTCCTGACCCGCGTCAATCACCGACAAAATGCGTGGCAAACCAACAAGGAAACCGGTTTCAGTCGTATAATGAGGATTCCTTTACGTAGAGGCAAGCACCAGACTGTACCCGGTTTCATTTTCGTGAGCAGTATCAAATTTAACCATTCATCAGCGGTTTTACGCCAACTGTAAAGCAGGCTCGCAAACGTTTGCTTTCCCTGTTAGAATTGCGCCGATTTTTCTTGCTTACCGCAAACGCGTGGAGACTTCGCAGTGACCGATAAAACCTCTCTCAGCTATAAAGATGCCGGCGTGGATATTGATGCAGGCAACGCTCTCGTCGACCGTATTAAGGGCGTGGTGAAGAAAACCCGTCGCCCGGAAGTGATGGGGGGACTGGGCGGATTCGGCGCGCTGTGCGCACTGCCGCAGAAATACCGCGAGCCGGTACTGGTCTCCGGCACCGACGGCGTCGGTACCAAGCTGCGTCTGGCAATGGATCTGAAGCGTCACGACACCATCGGTATCGACCTGGTCGCCATGTGCGTGAACGACCTGGTGGTTCAGGGCGCTGAGCCGCTGTTTTTCCTGGATTATTACGCCACCGGTAAACTGGACGTCGATACCGCAGCCAGCGTCATCAACGGCATCGCCGAAGGCTGCCTGCAGTCCGGTTGCGCGCTGGTCGGGGGTGAAACCGCAGAGATGCCCGGGATGTACCACGGCGAAGATTACGACGTGGCGGGTTTCTGCGTCGGGGTAGTGGAAAAATCAGAAATCATCGACGGCAGCAAAGTGACCGATGGCGACGTGCTGGTGGCGCTGGCGTCCAGCGGCCCGCACTCTAACGGCTATTCGCTGGTGCGTAAGATCATTGAGGTTAGCGGCGTTGACCCACAAACTACCGACCTTGACGGTAAACCGCTGGCCGACCATCTGCTGGCGCCAACCCGCATCTATGTGAAATCGGTGCTTGATCTGATCGCCAGCGTTGATGTCCACGCTATTGCCCACCTGACCGGCGGCGGCTTCTGGGAAAACATTCCGCGCGTGCTGCCGGATAACACCCAGGCGATCATCGATGAGTCCTCCTGGCAGTGGCCATCCGTCTTCAACTGGCTGCAAACCGCCGGTAACGTCAGCCAGCATGAAATGTACCGTACCTTTAACTGCGGCGTAGGGATGATTATCGCCCTGCCGGCAGCGGAAGCGGACAAAGCGATTGCCCTGCTGAATGACAAAGGTGAAAACGCGTGGAAAATCGGGTATATCAAAGCCTCCGATTCCGAACAGCGTGTGGTCATTGCATGAAAAACATCGTGGTGCTGATTTCCGGTAGCGGCAGCAATTTGCAGGCGATCATCGACGCCTGCGGCCGGAAACAGATAAACGGCACCCTGCGTGCGGTATTCAGTAACAAGGCTGATGCGTTCGGCCTTGAGCGCGCGCGCCTGGCCGGCATCCCGGCCCATGCGCTGGCGCAAAGTCAGTTTGCCGACCGGGAAGCGTTCGATCGTCAGCTGATGCATGAAATCGACGCCTACGCCCCGGATCTGGTGGTGCTGGCAGGCTATATGCGTATCCTTAGCCCGGCGTTCGTCAGCCACTATCAGGGACGTCTGCTGAACATCCATCCCTCGCTACTGCCGAAGTATCCTGGCCTGCATACTCATCGTCAGGTGCTGGAGAACGGTGACGAGGAGCACGGTACCTCGGTGCACTTCGTCACCGATGAGCTGGACGGTGGGCCGGTTATCCTGCAGGCCAAGGTGCCGGTCTTCGCTGGCGACAGCGAGGAGGAAATCACGGCGCGGGTTCAGGCCCAGGAACATGCCATTTATCCGCTGGTCATCAGCTGGTTCGTCGATGGACGTCTGCGCATGGCAGGCAACCACGCCTGGCTGGATGAGCGACAGCTTCCCCCGCAGGGCTATGCCGCCGACGAATGAACAACCAGCCCCGCATGAGCACATCGCGGGGCTTTTTTTAATTAAAAGTGTTTACTAATCAAACATCTCACAGAAATAATTCTTCTTACTGTCATATTGTTGTGACACAGTAAATCGCTATGCAGAAAAATTCGTCATAATAGTCTACGTCCTGTGAGTAAAACGGAGTGTGAGCGGTAATGGGCCAGGAAAAGCTATACATCGAAAAAGAACTCAGCTGGTTGTCTTTTAACGAACGCGTGCTGCAGGAAGCGGCGGACAAGAGTAACCCGCTGATTGAGCGCATGCGCTTCTTAGGTATTTACTCCAACAACCTGGATGAGTTTTACAAAGTGCGCTTCGCTGAGCTGAAGCGCCGGATTATTATCAGTGAAGAACAAGGCAGTACCGCCCATTCTCGCCACCTGTTAGGCAAAATTCAGGCCCGCGTTCTGAAGGCCGATCAGGAATTCGATAGTCTGTATAATGAACTGTTGCTGGAGATGGCGCGTAACCAGATCTTCCTGATCAACGAGCGCCAGCTGTCCGTCAATCAGCAGGCCTGGCTGCGCAACTACTTCAAGCAGTATTTACGCCAGCATATCTCGCCGATCCTGATCAACCGCGAAACGGACCTCGTGCAGTTCCTGAAAGATGATTACACCTATCTGGCGGTGGAGATTATCCGCGGGGAAAACATCAACTATGCTCTGCTGGAAATACCGTCGGATAAAGTGCCGCGCTTCGTGAACCTGCCGCCGGAAGCGCCGCGTCGCCGCAAGCCAATGATCCTCCTGGATAACATCCTGCGCTATTGCCTGGACGATATTTTTAAAGGCTTCTTTGATTACGATGCGCTGAACGCCTACTCGATGAAGATGACCCGTGACGCCGAGTACGATCTGGTGCATGAGATGGAGTCGAGCCTGATGGAGCTGATGTCCTCCAGCCTCAAGCAGCGCCTGACCGCCGAGCCGGTTCGCTTCGTCTACCAGCGCGATATGCCGGATGCGATGGTCGAAATGCTGCGCGATAAGCTCTCCATTTCCAACTACGACTCAATGCTGCCGGGCGGCCGCTATCACAACTTTAAAGACTTTATCGGCTTCCCGAACGTCGGTAAGGCCAATCTGGTCAATAAGCCCATGCCGCGCCTGCGTCATCTGTGGTTTGATAAATTCCGCAACGGCTTCGACGCCATTCGCGAACGCGACGTGCTGCTCTACTATCCCTATCACACCTTTGAGCACGTGCTGGAGCTGCTGCGTCAGGCCTCCTTCGACCCCAGCGTATTGGCGATCAAAATCAACATTTACCGCGTGGCCAAGGATTCGCGCATTATTGACGCGATGATCCACGCCGCCCACAACGGTAAGAAAGTCACCGTAGTGGTGGAGCTGCAGGCGCGCTTCGATGAAGAGGCTAACATTCACTGGGCGAAACGCCTGACGGAAGCGGGAGTCCACGTTATCTTCTCTGCGCCAGGTCTGAAGATCCACGCCAAGCTGTTCCTTATCTCGCGTAAAGAAGGCGATGAGGTGGTGCGCTACGCCCACATCGGCACCGGTAACTTTAACGAGAAGACGGCGCGGATCTACACCGACTATTCGCTGTTAACCGCCGATGCGCGCATTACCAATGAAGTCCGCCGGGTGTTTAACTTTATCGAGAACCCCTATCGTCCGGTTAGCTTCGACTACCTGTTGGTGTCGCCGCAGAACTCGCGTCGTCTGCTGTATGAGATGATCGATCGCGAGATCGCCAATGCGCAAAACGGGCAACCGTCCGGGATTACGCTGAAGCTGAACAACCTGGTGGATAAAGGTCTGGTGGACCGACTGTATGCCGCCTCCAGCTCCGGCGTGCCGGTTAATCTGCTGATCCGCGGCATGTGCTCGCTGATCCCGGGTCTGGAAGGTATCAGCGAAAATATCCGCGTCATCAGTATTGTGGACCGTTTCCTCGAGCACGACCGGGTCTACTGTTTTGAAAACGGTGGCGATAAACAGGTCTGGCTCTCCTCTGCCGACTGGATGACGCGTAACATCGATTATCGCATCGAAGTTGCCGCTCCGCTGCTCGATCCGCGTCTGAAGCAGCGGGTGCTGGATATTTTTGATATCCTGTTCAACGATACGGTAAAAGCGCGCTATCTTGATAAAGAACTGAGTAACCGCTATGTGCCGCGCGGCAATCGCCGTAAAGTGCGCGCGCAAATGGCGATTTACGATTATCTCAAATCACTCGAACAACCCGACTAACCTATGCCAATAAACGATAACACCCCTCGGCCGCAGGAGTTCGCTGCGGTTGACCTTGGTTCGAACAGTTTTCATATGGTCATCGCCCGTGTCGTCGACGGCGCCATGCAGATCATCGGACGCCTGAAACAGCGCGTACATCTGGCCGATGGCCTTGATGAAAACTCGGTGTTGAGCGAAGAAGCCATGACCCGTGGGCTGAACTGCCTGTCGCTGTTTGCCGAACGCCTGCAGGGGTTCTCCCCCTCCAGCGTCTGTATCGTCGGGACGCATACGCTGCGTCAGGCGACCAACGCGGCGGAGTTTCTTAAACGCGCGGAAAAAGTGATCCCCTACCCGATCGAGATCATCTCCGGTAATGAAGAAGCGCGCCTGATTTTTATGGGCGTTGAGCACACGCAGCCGGAGCGCGGCCGCAAGCTGGTGATTGATATCGGCGGCGGTTCAACCGAGCTGGTCATTGGCGAAGATTTTGAGCCCCGCCTGGTGGAAAGCCGCCGCATGGGCTGCGTGAGCTTCTCGCAGGCCTATTTCCCTGGCGGCGTTATCAATAAAGAAAACTTCCAGCGCGCGCGCCTGGCGGCGGTGCAGAAGCTGGAGACGCTGGCCTGGCAGTTCCGTATTCAGGGATGGACCGTGGCGCTGGGCGCCTCCGGCACCATTAAAGCCGCCCAGGAAGTGCTGGTGGCGATGGGCGAGAAGGACGGATTTATTACGCCGGAGCGCCTCGAGATGCTGGTAAATGAGCTGTTGAAGCATAAAAACTTCGACGCGCTCAGTCTGCCCGGTCTCTCAGAAGACCGTAAAGCGGTCTTTGCGCCTGGGCTGGCGATCCTCTGCGGTGTGTTTGACGCGCTGGCCATCAAAGAACTTCGTCTGTCCGATGGCGCGCTGCGCGAAGGTGTCCTGTACGAGATGGAAGGCCGCTTCCGCCACCAGGATATTCGTAGCCGCACGGCACAGAGTCTGGCAAATCAGTACAACATCGATCGCGAACAGGCGCGCCGGGTACTGGAAACTACCACCCAGATGCTGGAGCAGTGGCAGGAGCAGAATCCCAAGCTGGCCAATCCGCACCTCGCGGCGCTGTTGAAATGGGCGGTGATGCTCCATGAGGTAGGGCTGAATATCAACCACAGCGGCATGCATCGTCACTCGGCCTACATTCTCCAAAATAGCGACCTGCCGGGCTTCAATCAGGAGCAGCAGATGCTGATGGCCACCCTCGTACGCTATCATCGCAAAGCGATCAAGCTCGACGATCTGCCGCGCTTTACGCTATTCAGGAAAAAGCAGTTTCTGCCGCTAATTCAGCTACTGCGCCTGGGCGTACTGCTGAATAATCAGCGTCAGGCTACCACTACGCCGCCGACGCTGCGCCTGCAGACGGAAGCTCACCACTGGACGCTGACGTTTCCGCACAACTGGTTTAGCCAGAATGCGCTGGTGCTGCTGGATCTGGAAAAAGAGCAACAGTACTGGGAAGGCGTGCCGGAATGGATGCTGAAGATTGCTGAAGAAGAGCCAGACGCCTGATCGTATCTCTGGCTATCAACCGAGCCGGGCGCTTACGCCCGGCTTTTTGCTGCTCAGCCGGTCATCTCCTCCGCCAACTGCGTCAGAGGTACCGGTACCCCGATATCATAGCCCTGCATATAATCGATCCCCAGCGTGATGACCGCCTGACGTATTTCCGGCGACTCCACATATTCGGCCACCACCTGCATGTTCTTCATACGCGCCAGACGACAAATAGAGTCCACGACCTGGTAATCAAGACTGCTGGCAAGCAGATTGCGAATAAAACTGCCGTCGATTTTAAGAATGTCGACGTTCATTGTTTTTAACCGGGCGTAGCTGGCGTAGCCGGTACCAAAATCATCGATCGCCACCCGGCAGCCCAGCGCCCGCAGATGTTCTAAAGTCTGGCAGACCAGCTCGGGATTGCTGAGCGCGTAGTTCTCGGTCAGCTCGAAAATAATCTGCCATGGCTCAATGTTGTAGGCCTGCAGCAGCGCTTCGACCTCCTGAGGAAACTGGCTGCGGCTCAGCGACACCGGAGAAAGATTGATCGCCAGCCGCAGACCAGGCAGCGCCCGCCGGTTGGCGTCCATAAAGGCCAGCGTATGCTCAATAACCCACTGGTCCACCCGCGTGGACAGCCCAAACTCGTGCGCCACCGGCAAGAACTCGTTTGGCCCCGTTAGCTCACCCGACTCCCCTTCCATCCTCACCAGCACTTCATGATAGCGATCGCCGCGAATGCCCTGGATAGGCTGCGCCATCAGGACAAAATGGTCATGTTCCAGCGCTTTGAGAATGCGGTTCATCATCACGACTTTATCTTTCAGATCCTGCTGAACATGGCCCGCGCCGCGGCGCTGTAAATTTTCCGGATGGCCGCTGGCTAACGACATGTCGGCAATGGTGTTCAACTCGCCAAGCAGTAAATACAGATGCTTGACCGGCGAGCGAACGTTGCAATAGCTCATGCCGATCCGCGGCTGCAGGGGGACCCCGTCCCAGTGGAAACGGAACTGTCGCAGGGAGCGGTCAATTAAGTGAATGCGCGCCTGGTGCCCTTCGCTATTGAGACGGAACACTAAATCGTGACCGGCAAGATGATATACCGCTTCGTTGGGCTGCAGCAGCGTTCTCAGGTGGTTCGCCAGCATTTGCTTATACTGGATTCGCAAAAGTACCCCATAGTGGCGCCCCAGCAATTCAAGCTCAGGAATGCGCAGAAAACAGAGCGTCGACCAGCTCGTGCCGTTGAGCGCCCGGCTCAGCGCCCGCAAGTTCGGCATATGAACCACCGGGTCGAGGAAGGCCATCTGCCGGACGCGAGCGTAGATCAGCCGCTGCTGTGTCGCCAGCATCGCCGTATAGGCGACAATAAACGAGAATACCAGATAGCTTGATGACGTGATCGCCAACTGGGTGTTATAGCTTGGGTAAATTGGTAAGTAACGGTAATGAAAATGGATCACGGCAATCAGCACCGGCGTCCAGATCAGTGAGATAAAGCGATAGCCAAAACGCATGGCACCCCAGAGCATCACCGGCATCAGCAATGACAACGTATAATTCGTACTAAATATGGTGCTGCTATCATTAAGCGGCATCAATAATAGCCACAGTAGCAGAATTAATACCGTCGCCCAGCAAATAATTTCAATTTTTTTATTTTTGGATCAATTTGTAAGCGAACCTGAGAAATAAAGCCGCGTAAATGAAAAGGATTACGAATGACCCGTAACACAAAATAACACAGCGGCATGCCGGTCAGGCACCCTACCATTAGCGCCTGAAAGGTGATTAATGAACGTAAACTAAATGGCGTAACGCCGGTCATTTCCGTTGTGCGCGGATGGAGTCCAAGATATTCGGCAATCTGTGACAAAATCAGAAAAATGACCGAGGGGAGCAGCATTTGCCAGAACAGACGATGCGGCATCAGTCGGACGTTGCCGTGTGAGACCTGCTGACGCTGGGGGACAAAAATGCGGTAGCCGCCCCAGCAGAGCACGCAGGGGATAAGGAAATGGAACAGTACACCGATGGACTGCTCAAGCATCATGCCGTGGGCCAGAGTTAAGAGCAGGCCAATAATAATGCCAGGGATCGCCGCCCAGCCAAAAAACATCATCAGGCTGAGCACCAGCGCCAGGGGAAGATAATACAAAAATACCATATGACCATTGAGCATGGTGTAGGTATTCGCCCATCTGGCGACCGGTAATAACAGCGCAGGCAGAACGAGCGGTAAAGCCCACCACTTGTCGCGATATTGTTGATAGTATTTTAATAAATTCATAGGTGCTCTACAGAGTGCCTCTGCTCCCGCGAGGCATATTCAGGCAGGCATCCAACCACCCATGCTGACCGCGTAAATAATAACGACACGGTAACGTCCGCTGATTTTAGTGGCCAAGAGAAGGAGACTATTGATATAAATCAACAAATGCTGACGCCAACATTAATAAATCTTATTTTTCCCGACATTTCACGGCTAATAAAGTGAGCATGTAAATACGACGATTATCTTATATAACATTAATTAATGTTTTCACTGCCGCACTTTTACATCTGCATCAATTGACCCCATCTCGTTCCTGTGCCTTAATACCCCCATCGCCCATCTTCGGGTATACTTCAAGGATCCTTTTGTGAGTCAGGCACCCAGTATGCGTAAACGACATCGATTTAACCGTCGCATGACCCGTATCGTACTGCTTATCAGCTTTCTCTTCTTCTTTGGACGCTTTGTCTACTCCTCCATCGGCGCCTGGTACCATCATCAGGATAAAAAAGCGTCGCAGGAGTCATCGCTCACCGTCGAGCCCTCCCCCCGCGAGTAATCCTTTGATTCTAATACTGCAAGCGCCACACTCCGCAGGCAGAGCCGCTCGCTGCTGAAGTACTGTCTTTGATGCGGTAATTTTGCCGTCGGCGATTTATAAGCGCACGGTATGCAGCAGGCGCAGCATTTCAGCGATACCTTTTGTCACAATTTTGTCCTGACGCATGACTACCGCCAGCTGTCGGTATAGCCGCGGCGCCAGCGAGTGTACGCGTAATCCGTCGCGATCCTCCACCCGCTCCACCGCCATGCGGGGCACGATGCTGTAGCCCAGCCCTGCCCGCACCATGCGCTTAATCGCCTCGATGCTCCCCAACTGCATTACCGGCGTCACCGCCAGTCCCGCCGAGCGGAACCAGCAGTCAATCAGATCCCGCGTGCCGCTACCCGCCTCGAAGGCAATGAGCGGCTGCGCCTGCAGCTCGGCGGGAGTATAAACCGCCGGCATCTCCGTCTCGCGGCTGGCATAGATGGTCACGAACTCCTCATCTAACATCGCAGTCACCGCCAGACTGCGCCCCTGCACGGGCAGCGTGACCAGCCCGAGATCGAGCCGGTTTTCTTCCACCGCGCGGACGATATCCAGCGTGTTGCCGGTGGTCACCCCCACCGTCAGCAGCGGGTGCTGCTGACGAAGATGCTGCAGCAGCGGTGGAAGAAGATGAATGCAGGCCGTCGCGCCAGTCCCCAGCGTCAACGATCCATTAACCTCCTGACTGAATGCGCTGACCGACTGCACCGCGCTATTCACCGCCCGATCGATCTGCTCGCTGTGGGCCAGCAATGCCATTCCCGCCGCCGTCGCCTTGATCCCACGTCCGGTTCGCTCCAGCAGCCTGGTCTGTAAAAACTGCTCCAGCTGACGTACCTGCAGGCTGACGGCAGGTTGGGAGATCCCCAGCGCGTCGGCGGCGGCAGAAAAGCTGCCGCGCTGTACGACCAGCCGGAAGGTCGCCAGATTTCCCAGGTTCAGTGTTGTCATAAAAGTTTCTCTTATACCGCGCATAAGGTGGCCGCTCTGCCAGAACAATAGCCTGCCGGGTATGCTCAGGACAACTGTCTTAACGGAATGAAAAACCATGGAAATAAACGCTATTCCCCGACGCCTTGCCTTCACCGCGGGCGGTCAGCAACTCATCAACTGGGGGATCTCTTTTTATATGCCCGGCACCTTTGCCGGGGCTATTGCCGCCGACAAAGGATGGTCCTTGCCGCAGATCTATCTCGGCCTGACGCTTGCGATGCTGATGATGGCCGCTGTCTCCCCGTTCGTTGCCAGGCTGCTGGCTCGCTTTGGCGGAAGACTGGTGGTCACCAGCGGTACCTTACTGATAGCCGCCAGCTGCGCCATGATGGCCTGGCGCCCTTCGCTGGCCGGCTGGTACGGCGCCTGGCTGCTGACCGGCATCGGCATGCGGCTCTCACTGTATGATGCGCTGTTCGCCGCAGTGGTGAATCTGTACGGTCAGCAGGCGCGGAAAACTATCTCTCATATCACTCTCGCTGGCGGTCTGGCCTCTGCCCTCTTCTGGCCGCTGGGCGAGGCGTTATTAACCATCATGCCCTGGCAGAATGCCCTGCGGATCTATGCGCTGTTTGGCCTGCTGAGCGCATGGCTGAGTTATCAACTGCCTCGCCAGCGGCTCAGTTCAGCGGCGAAATCACCAGCCTCGCCAGCGACAGCAGAGGGCGACCGGCGTAACGGGGCGCGTTACGCGATCTTTATTGCGCTGATCACCTTCATCTCTAACGGTACCTCTACCCATCTGCCGGAGTTTATCAGCCACTTTGGTCTGCCGGTTGCCGTCGGTATGCTGTGGGGATTCGGCCAGACCGGCGCCCGGCTGGGGGAAGTGCTGGCCGGTCCCCGGGTCACCTCACTCACGCTAACGCGTTTTACTGCGCTCGCCATGCCGCTCTGTTTTCTCCTTGGATTGAGCAGCACGACCTTTGCCGGATGCGCAGCCGGGTTTGTGCTGGGCTATGGCGCGATTAACGGGCTGGTGACGATTGTCAAAGCGACGCTGCCGCTGGCGCTGTTTAGCGCAGAAAGCTACGCCAGCCGCACGGGTCTCCTGTTGATCCCCGGGCAACTGATGGCAGCTGTTTCACCCTTTGCCTACGCATGGCTGAACCACCGGCTGGGCATTATCGGCGGAATGTGGGTGTCCACCGGGTTAACGTTGATCGTTGCCGGACTGGCGCTGGCGATGGTGCGCGAGGCGGGTAAGGCGCAGTATGAACGTAATGTAGAATATCCGGCAGCGGCCGTTGACCAACCGATAGCCAAAAACAACCTTGCTGAAGAGTAAACGTGGATCACTACGCCCTTGATAATTTACGCCTGCGCTTATAGCCATATGGCAGGCATTATTCATACTATAAATTTTTAATGAAAATACATTCACCAAATCAATAATGAAATTTTTAAGAGAATAGCAGGGCATGCTGTCACCTGCGAAAAATAACGATACCGCCTGTATTTTTCGCTTGCATAATGATCCAAAAAATAAAGCCAGTCGCCATCGGTAACATTAGCCACACCTCCGGTAACACAATTAGCTTTACTCTCTTCCTCATCGAAAACGTTCGAGCATAGCAAAGAATGAGCGCTAATTTTAATACCGTAGCAAAACCCGGCGGCAATCGATGCAATCTGGCCTGTCGGTATTGCTTTTATCTGGAAAACGAGGTTCCGCGTCCAGGGTATGCCACCATGGACGACCTCACGCTGGAAGCGTACATTCACAACACCATTTCATCGACCCCCTCGCAAAACGTCGAGTTTTGCTGGCAGGGCGGTGAGCCTACCTTATGCGGGCTGGATTTTTTTGCAAAGGTGGTCGAGCTCCAGCAGCGTTACCGTGGTAACAAAATCATCGCCAACAGCCTGCAAACCAACGGCATCTTGCTGAACGATAAATGGGCTCGTTTTTTGCGTCGTCATGGATTTCTGGTCGGATTATCCATTGATGGCCCTGCGTCACTCCACGACACCTGGCGTACGACGGGCTGCGGAAAACCCACCTGGGAAAAAGTTGTGCAGGCCATACGCTGCCTGCAGCAGCATGACGTTCCGGTAAATGCCATGGTGGTGGTCAGCCGCCAGTCTGCAAGCCAGGGGAAAAGTCTCTATCGCTGCCTGAGCCGCGAGCTAAACCTTCACCATCTCCAGTTTATTCCTCTCGTTGACTCCCCTGCTCCCTGGTCAGTTACCCCTGAGGGCTGGGGCAAATTTTTGTGCAGTGTTTTCGACGACTGGCTGGAAAACGATGTTGGCAGGGTGTTTATCCAGTACTTTGATAATCTGCTCGGCGTATGGGCCGGCCAGCCCGCCACGCTCTGCACCATGCAGCCTGTCTGTGGGCAGAGTTTACTGGTGGAGCAAAACGGCGATGTCTACAGCTGCGATCACTTTGTCTCAGCGGAATATAAACTGGGTAATCTGAAGCAAGATGCTATGGCAGCGATGGCGAGCTCGCCATTTCAGCAACAGTTCGGGAAGCAAAAGGGCCAACTCTCTGCCCGCTGTCAGAGCTGCCACTGGCGCTTTGCCTGCCATGGGGGATGCCCTAAACACCGTTTTACCATCCATGACGACGAAGCACAGAATTACCTGTGCAGCGGCTATTTAACTTTTTTCGGCCATATCACGCCCTATATGAACGTCATGCGAAGGCTTTTATTAAATTGCCAGCCGCCCGCGCTCATTATGAGTCTTATCCCGGAGATTCGGCAAAATATATTACAATTAACGGAGTCTGAAGATGAAAGAACCAAATAAAATAGATGGAAATCGCCGCGATCTCCTCAAAGGTCTGGGGATTGCCGCTGTCGTGAGCCTGTTACCAGAGACGGGAAACGCCGCACAAAATAATGCCGCCCCGAAAGCGGCATGGGATATTCCTTTCACCGGCGAAATCCCTGACACACTGCCCGAAGGCTACAATATTTTACTAATAACCTGCGATCAGGAACGTTATTTCGAGCGGTATCCCTTTCCGGTGCCGGGCCGGGAACGCCTGATGAAAACGGGTATCACTTTTACCAATCATCAGAACACGGCCAACGTTTGTACGCCATCGCGCTCTGTCATGTACACCGGGCTCCATATGCCGCACACCCGGATGTTTGATAATCTTGGCTTCCCCTGGATGAATTACGATCTGGACCCGGAATTACGTACCGTGGGCCATATGATGAGTGAACTGGGTTATTACACGGCGTATAAAGGTAAATGGCATCTTACCCGGGAGATCGATCAGCCGGTCGCTGGTAAATCGGTAGAAGAAATGGACCTGGGCGAGATCCCGACGCCGCGACTGCATGAAATTATGGAAAAGTATGGTTTCTCTGATTATCACGGCATTGGCGATGTCATCGGGAAAAGTAAGGGCGGCTATTTCTTTGATTCAGTCACCACGGGGCAGACCATTAGTTGGCTACGTAACACCGGCCGCCCGCTGAATGATGAAAATAAGCCCTGGTTCGCGGCAGTAAACCTGGTTAACCCCCACGATGTCATGTTTATCGACACCGATGAGCATGGTGAGCAGGTGCAGTGGAAAGGGCCAATGGATAAAGAAAACCACACCCTGCTGCCAACCCAACCCCCGCACAACCAAATCTATCAGCAAAGCTGGCCAGACTATCCGCTGCCTGCAAACCGCCATCAGTCGCTCGATGAGCCTGGCAGACCTGCCGCCCATAAAGAGTACCAGAATGCCAGGGCGGTGATGGAGGGACAGTTCCCCGATGAAGACCGGCGCTGGCGCAAATTACTGGATTATTATTTCAACTGTATTCGCGACAATGACCTGCATCTTGAGGCGATTCTCAATGAGCTGGATAACCTGCAGCTGACGCAAAATACGATTATCGTCTTTACCGCCGACCATGGGGAACTCGGTGGCTCCCACCAGATGCATGGTAAAGGTTCCTCGGTGTACAAAGAGCAGATCCATGTGCCGATGATCATTCGCCATCCGGCGTATCCGGGAAATATCCGCTGCAACAGTTTGACCAATCATCTGGATTTAGTACCGACCCTGATTGGTCTGACTGGACGCGATCGCTCGCTGCGAGAGAAAGTCCTGGAGGGCAGAAAAGGCCGGGATATGAGCCCATTACTGGCGCATCCTGAGCAAGCGGGCTTAAATGCGCTGCGTCCGGGTTCGCTTTATTGTTACGGCATGATCCTGTATATGGATGCGCAATACACGGCAAAATTCAGAAAGCTGGCTGGAGAAAAACTCCCGCACGATCAATTTAAAAAAGCGATCGCGTCACTCCATCCTGATTTTTCCCATCGCTCAGGGATCCGTATGATCAACGATGGACACTATAAATTTGCCCGCTACTTTTCGCTCAAGCAGCATCATATTCCTGCTACCCTGGCCGAACTGCTGGAGAATAATGATGTTGAACTTTTCGATCTGGTTAACGACCCCGAAGAAAATCATAACCTCGCCCGGGAGCCAGAGAAATACCGGGATCTGTTAATGACTATGAACGATAAACTCAATCAGCTCACTGCCGCTGAGATTGGCGAAGATGATGGCAGCTATATGCCCCCGTTTGAAGGAAGCCAGTGGGACATGTCGGCGGCCCAGATGCATCAATATATGCGCGATTAGCGCTTGCCGTCAGGTGGGAGACCTTAATGTAGCAGCTATAAAAAAACCCTCTGTAAACACAGAGGGTTTCGTTTCATTCAGCTAACGCCGGGGATTATTCCCACTCAATCGTTGCTGGCGGCTTGCCGCTGATGTCATACACCACGCGGGAGATACCGTTCACTTCATTGATGATACGGTTGGAGACGCGGCCGAGGAAATCGTACGGCAGGTGTGCCCAGTGCGCGGTCATGAAGTCGATGGTTTCCACCGCACGCAGGGAAACCACCCAGTCGTATTTACGGCCATCGCCCATCACGCCGACGGAACGAACCGGCAGGAACACAGTGAACGCCTGGCTGACTTTGTTATACAGGTCAGCTTTGTGCAGCTCTTCGATGAAGATAGCGTCCGCACGACGCAGCAGGTCGCAGTACTCTTTCTTCACTTCGCCCAGCACGCGCACGCCAAGGCCGGGGCCCGGGAACGGGTGACGGTAGAGCATGTCGTACGGCAGGCCCAGTTCCAGGCCGATCTTACGCACTTCGTCTTTGAACAGCTCACGCAGCGGCTCAACTAGGCCCATCTTCATCTCTTTCGGCAGGCCGCCCACGTTGTGGTGAGATTTGATGACGTGCGCTTTACCGGTGGCGGAAGCGGCAGATTCGATAACGTCAGGGTAGATGGTACCCTGCGCCAGCCATTTGACGTCGTCCAGCTTCAGCGCTTCTTCGTCGAACACTTCCACGAAAACGCGACCGATAATTTTACGCTTCGCTTCCGGATCGCTTTCACCCGCCAGCGCGTCGAGGAAACGCTGCTCGCCTTCAACGTGAACAATGTTCAGGCCAAAGTGGTCGCCGAACATCTCCATCACCTGCTGCGCTTCGTTCAGGCGCAGCAGACCGTTGTCCACGAATACGCAGGTCAGGTTTTTGCCGATAGCGCGGTGCAGCAGCATCGCGGTCACCGAAGAGTCCACACCGCCGGAGAGGCCGAGGATCACTTTGTCGTCGCCAACCTGCTGACGGATACGCTCAACGGCGTCGTCAATGATTTTCGCCGGGGTCCACAGCGCTTCGCACTGGCAGATGTCGCGCACGAAGCGCTCCAGCATACGCATTCCCTGACGGGTGTGGGTCACTTCCGGGTGGAACTGCACGCCGTAGAAGCGTTTTTCTTCGTTGGCCATAATGGCGAACGGGCAGTTGTCGGTGCTGGCGACGGTTACGAAGTCCGCTGGGATGGCGGTCACTTTGTCGCCGTGGCTCATCCACACGTCCAGCAGCGGTTTGCCGTCTGCGGTCAGGGAATCTTCGATACCGCGCACCAGCGCGCTGTCGTTAACCACTTCAACCTGTGCGTAACCAAACTCACGCTCGTTAGAACCTTCTACATGGCCGCCCAGCTGCATCGCCATGGTCTGCATGCCGTAGCAGACGCCAAATACCGGCACGCCTGCTTCGAACACATACTGCGGCGCGCGCGGGCTGTTCTCTTCGGTGGTGCTTTCCGGGCCGCCGGAAAGAATGATGCCGCTTGGATTAAATTCGCGGATCTGTGCTTCCGTGACATCCCATGCCCACAGCTCACAGTAGACGCCCAGCTCACGCACGCGACGCGCCACCAGCTGAGTATACTGAGACCCGAAGTCGAGGATGAGGATGCGATGTTTATGAATGTTTTCCGTCATTGACGCTAATTCCGAGGCAAGTGAAACAGAGTAAATAAATCGCCCGACGCAAGGTCGGGCGAAGAAATCAGGAGCCCAGACGGTAGTTCGGGGACTCTTTGGTGATGGTCACGTCGTGAACGTGGCTTTCCTGAATGCCCGCACCGCTGATGCGTACGAATTCAGCTTTGGTACGCAGCAGGTCAATGGTACCACAGCCGGTCAGACCCATACAGGAACGCAGACCGCCCATCTGCTGGTGAATGATCTCTTTCAGGCGGCCTTTATAGGCCACGCGGCCTTCGATACCTTCCGGCACCAGTTTGTCAGCGGCGTTATCGCTCTGGAAATAGCGATCAGAGGAGCCTTTGGACATCGCGCCAAGGGAGCCCATCCCGCGGTAGGATTTGTAAGAGCGACCCTGATAGAGTTCGATTTCACCCGGGGACTCTTCGGTACCCGCCAGCATGGAGCCAACCATCACCGCCGCCGCACCGGCGGCGATCGCTTTGGCGATATCGCCGGAGAAACGGATACCGCCGTCAGCGATAACCGGAATACCGGTCCCTTCCAGCGCTTCCACCGCGTCGGAAACAGCGGTGATCTGCGGCACACCCACGCCGGTGACGATACGGGTAGTACAGATGGAGCCCGGGCCGATGCCCACTTTCACCGCGCTGCAGCCGGCTTCCGCCAGCGCGCGTGCGCCTGCGCCAGTGGCAACGTTGCCGCCGATGATCTGCAGGTCAGGATATTTCGCGCGCGTTTCACGGATACGCTGCAGAACGCCTTCTGAGTGACCGTGCGAGGAGTCGATCAGCAGAACGTCAACGCCTGCCGCTACCAACGCGTCTACGCGCTCTTCGTTGCCGGCACCAGCGCCGACCGCCGCGCCTACGCGCAGACGGCCCTGCTCATCTTTACAGGCGTTCGGTTTACGTTCTGCTTTCTGGAAGTCTTTGACGGTGATCATGCCGCGCAGGTGGAAGCTTTCATCCACGACCAGCGCTTTCTCAACGCGTTTTTCGTGCATCTTAGCGAAGACCACTTCACGGCTTTCGCCTTCACGAACGGTGACCAGACGCTCTTTCGGCGTCATGTAGACGCTGACCGGCTGGTTCAGATCGGTGACGAAACGCACGTCGCGGCCGGTGATGATGCCAACCAGCTCGTTTTCTTCGGTAACCACCGGGTAGCCGGCGAAACCGTTGCGCTCGGTCAGCTCTTTCACTTCACGCAGAGTGGTCGTCGGCAGAACAGTCTGCGGGTCGGTGACCACGCCGGACTCATGTTTCTTCACGCGACGAACTTCTTCCGCCTGGCGCTCGATGGACATGTTTTTGTGAATAAAGCCGATGCCGCCTTCCTGTGCCAGGGCAATAGCCAGACGCGCTTCCGTTACGGTATCCATGGCTGCGGAGAGCATAGGAATATTCAGACGAATGGTTTTCGTCAGCTGAGTGCTGAGATCGGCAGTATTCGGCAGAACGGTAGAATGAGCGGGAACGAGGAGGACGTCGTCAAACGTCAGGGCTTCTTTAGCGATACGTAGCATGGGCAATATCTCGACCAGGGTGGATAAATATTGCCGTGGCATTATACAGAGCGTAACCGATTGCATCTACCCTTTTTTGCAAATAATACTTGCCATCCCCTCTGAGCGCGTTACTATCGACTGAATAACCTGCTGATTTAAAGTTTGATCTTGCTCACATGTTACCCTCTCAATCCCCCGCAATTTTTACCGTAAGCCGCCTCAATCAGACGGTGCGTCTGCTGCTTGAGCGCGAAATGGGCCAGGTTTGGATCAGCGGCGAGATCTCTAACTTCAGCCAGCCCTCCTCCGGCCACTGGTACTTCACCTTAAAAGACGATAACGCCCAGGTGCGCTGCGCGATGTTCCGCAACAGCAACCGCCGGGTCACGTTCCGCCCGCAGCACGGGCAGCAGGTGCTGGTTCGCGCCAACATCACGCTGTATGAGCCGCGCGGCGACTACCAGATTATCGTCGAAAGCATGCAGCCCGCCGGCGAAGGGTTGCTGCAGCAGAAGTATGAGCAGCTGAAAGCGCAGTTAACGGCGGAAGGACTGTTCGAGCAAAAACATAAGCAGGCGCTCCCCTCTCCCGCCCACTGCGTCGGCGTCATCACCTCGAAAACCGGTGCCGCGCTGCACGATATTCTCCATGTCCTCAGGCGCCGCGATCCCGGGCTGCCGGTGATCATCTACCCAACCGCGGTCCAGGGTGACGACGCCCCCGGGCAGATTGTGCGCGCCATCGCGCTGGCCAACGCGCGCCAGGAGTGTGACGTACTGATTGTCGGACGCGGCGGCGGTTCGCTGGAGGATCTGTGGAGTTTTAACGATGAGCGGGTGGCGCGGGCTATTTTCGCCAGCCAGATCCCTATCGTCAGCGCCGTCGGCCATGAAACCGACGTCACGATCGCTGATTTTGTTGCCGACCTGCGGGCACCGACTCCCTCAGCCGCCGCGGAAATCGTCAGCCGCAACCAGCAGGAGCTGCTGCGCCAGCTGCAGTCCGGACAGCAGCGGCTGGAAATGGCGATGGACTATTTCCTCGCCAGTCGCCAGCGCCGTTTTACCCAGCTGTTCCATCGCCTGCAGCAACAGCATCCACAGCTGCGCTTGGCCCGCCAGCAGACCGCCCTGGAACGCCTGCGCCAACGGATGCGTATCGCCGTGGAGTCACAGCTTAAGCGCGCAGAACAGCGGCAAAAGCGCACCGTTCAGCGTCTGAATCACTACAACCCGCAGCCGCGGATCCACCGCGCGCAGTCGCGGATCCAGCAGCTGGAATACCGGCTGGCGGAAATTATGCGTGGCCGCCTCAGCGAGCGGCGTGAACGGTTTGGCAACGCGGTGACCCATCTGGAGGCGGTGAGCCCCTTAGCCACCCTGGCGCGGGGCTACAGCGTCACCTCGGTGAGCGACGGTACGGTGCTGAAGCAGACAAAACAGGTCAAAACCGGCGATCTGCTCACCACCCGCCTGAAAGACGGCTGGGTCGAAAGCGAAGTGAAGCAGATCGCGCCGGTGAAAAAAACGCGGGCCAGAAAGCCTTCGCCCACTAAACCAGCGGAATAAATTCCACCCGTTTTTTCGAGATAAGGCCATGCCCATGCTGGCAAAAGTAATCCACCGCGCCGCACGCCTTCAGCACCTCCAGCGGCTGGTGGCATTCCGGGCAGCGGGCCTCAAGGGTAAATACCCTTTCGCACTGGGCGCAATGCGCGCTACTGCCTTTGACATCTAACGGCGCGTGGCACAGAGGGCAATCAAGTTCCATAACCATTCCTTTCAACGTTTATCTGCACCTATTTTATCATGTTCCGGGTTTAATGCGGGCCGCGTAATTGCTGCTGCAACCTGAGCAGCCATTCCACTTCCTCAAGCCTACGCTGCGTTAGCCCGGCCACGCTGTCCGGCGCCCGGATAAACAGATTATCAGCGCCGAGGATCTGCTCATCAAGACAGTGCGTATAGATCGCCCCGGGCCGGGTCCAGCGCTGCACCCGCTCGCCGTCCTGTAGCGTCACCACTTCGCCCTCAGGGGCGCGATCGAAGGTAATTATTCGCCCGTCCCGCAGTCCTATCCGCATTCCCTTTTGCCCGCCCGCGGGACCCGCGTATTTGTTGAGCCAGATATTGAGCGGGATAGTGCCCAGGGTTCCCTGCAGATGCGCCTCCCCCTCGGCAGTGCTCGTATCCCCAGGAGCAATGTCATGGCCGAGGCGGTCTTTCGCCACCCGAAGGGAAAGGCTCAGCGCCGTATCGCTTCCGCTGGCGTGCAGGGTTTCGCGGAGCATCGCCAGGACATGGGTGCCGATATCGAGGATCACCCCATCAGGGTGACGCAGCTGCCGGGTATCCAGCTCCCCGGTGGCAAAATTGAGTGCGACCGGCTCACCAGCGCTGTTAAAGCCGCTTGGCTCCTGCAAAGAGCCTTCGAGCCAGACGATATCCTGCGCTGACAGGTGCGGCGGAGGCAAGCCGCTGGCCTCCCCTTCCGCCCGCCACAGCGGGCCAGGAGCGTTCAGCGCAACGCCTCGCGCCATCCAGTGGTCAAGAGCCAGCACCCGCGCGGCCTGCTCAGGCGGCGCCAGCAGCGCCCGCAGCCGGGCGGCCTGCTCAAGGTTGGCCACGATCGGCTTTTCCACCACGATGCGGGAAATGCCGCTGGCTAACGCCCTCTCCAGTACGGGCAGATGCTGAAGTGATGAGGTGGTAATGAAGAGCGTATCCAGGGGTTCGGCCAGCAGCGCCGACAGCGAACTACAGCGCTGGATCCCCGGCAGCGCTCTGCTGCAGTCCAGGTCATAGCCCTGGCAGCGGTCGATGACGTCCCCCAGGCGACGCAGCGCCGGTAAATAGGCGGTTTCCACCACCGCGCCGAGGCCGATAAAACCAATCTGCATAGTAAGTCCACCTTTGAGCCGCTCTGTTCCCGGCGAAGTATCGCGGGATTATGGCGGAAGGTTTTGACATTTACCGGCATGGCGGCCACAAAAACCCACCAATATGAATTTCAACTTTGAATTGATGTATAAAATTGTACCTACTACGAGATACCTGGCATTTTTTGCGTGAGAATAATGGAGTCATGCACAACAACGGTCATTCCATGAGTCGCGGTAGTAAATATTTCCGTCCATGTATTTCCAGGTGATCGCCTCATAACGCATCTCGAGCGTTTCCAGGTGGGTACTGCTCATACCAGTAGGTGATAAATACGGCGCAACCGTAGTGACTTTAACGTTCTCCAGGATGATATTGAAATACTCGGCCTCAATGCCCGCCTCCAGAATGCGATACATCTTTATAATCGCCTTCTTCATCGGGCGCCCCTCACACACGGCACGATACAAAAGCGGTGTTGTCTGATCGAATTCCTTCACTATCGACACAGGACGATGTATTCGCGTACCTGTCAGTTTTCCCCAGCTTGGATCAACTGGAATAGTAATACCATGAGAGAATGATTTTAACTCAATAGATCCAAGACGCGTTGGCATCATGCAGCTTCCAATGATCGGAGAACCGTTTTCATCTTCAAGCCATAAATGTGCGGGAGTAGACATACAATTTCCTTATCATAAATAACGTTAGAATTACCATTTCACATAGCGCCCAAAGATAATAATCATAAGTACAGCGAATATACCAACAGGCCAAACCGGCCCCTCAGGAAAAATTTGAAAAAAAACCACTGCAAATATGACAATGCAAAGTGGCGGGGCATACAGCGAAATTAATTGCTGGAACAACCACAAAAGCGCTCTTTTAATAAATGACATCATCACTACCTAATCATTCTTTCGATGATATTAGCGAGCTCTGCCTCTGAAGCCCATTGGGCTTTAAAAGCGTCGGCATGTTCAAATAATGGCGCCACCAGGAAATACATCATTTCAAGTTCTTGTTCGTATAGTATAGAAAAGAATGCAGGATAACAGATTCGGAGACGCTCAGCGCTATCTGCAGCCCTCTGCACAACGCCATACATGCCAGCCACTGTAACGGCGACCCCCGCAGAACGCCCAGCAATCGCTCCCATATCAAGGCTTACTTTCATGCCTACCGAAACACAGGTAGCCGTAGCTAAAACAAATCCAGATTTGGTTAGAGAGTCTGCAGCGATATGAATGTTAACAGCCATCAGAATTCTTTTAATATGCTCTAACTGCTCTGTTGTTTTGTGCTTAAATATTTCTTCAAAATATATTTTCAGCATTTCATATACAATATCCTTACGCTGTAAAAGATGGTAGATACCTTTAGCAAATCTAACATCCTCATTCTTCTGCTTTTTACATACATCCTGATACTCATCAGTAAAACAGGATGTATAATATAGGATTCGAGTAACGCCAGCACCTATTGTTTTAACCTGACCGGAAACCCGTTGTTCTATGCCTGAAACAGCGCGATCAAGTTTCATTGCGAGAATTTTATTGGCCTGTAAATAGCTGATGACAACATTGCTGTAATACATAATCGCTCCTTGCCGATTAATTTCCCCATCCTGGGAAGAACCGCAATTTACCACAATACTCAGCCATAAAGTAGACTCTCCAGTTTCTTCCATATTACAGAAGAGCGACACCGTGGATTTTCTCCGATATATCCAGATGCGTTTTCTCTCGTATCATTGCGATAACTTTCTGCGTATATATTATCATAGCGTACTCAAACAATTGCTTGAGCAAGCGAAGCTGGCAAATGAGAAATCTCATAGGATACTTGCAGATATACATGCCAATCATGCGCGTTGTTGCGTCGCTACAATCGGCCTTAATAAAAAAGCCCGGCAGAGCGGGCTTTGAAGGATTCATGTTGGTGGGTAAATCTTGCTGATAGCTTATTTGCTTTTCTTGATGTGCTTGATCAAGCGCTTACGTTTACGCATCTGGTTCGGCGTCAGGGTGTTACGCTTGTTAGCGAACGGGTTTTCCCCTTCCTTGAACTGGATACGGATTGGCGTGCCCATCACGTCCAGGGATTTACGGAAGTAGTTCATCAGATAGCGCTTGTAGGAATCCGGCAGATCCTTGACCTGGTTACCGTGGATCACCACGATAGGCGGGTTGTAGCCCCCGGCGTGGGCGTATTTCAGCTTCACGCGACGGCCACGCACCAGCGGTGGCTGATGATCTTCCGCCGCCATGTTCATGATCCGGGTCAGCATCGCGGTGCTTACGCGGCGCGTAGCGCTGTCGTAGGCTTCGCGTACCGATTCAAACAGGTTGCCGACGCCGCTGCCGTGCAGGGCGGAGATGAAGTGCACCCGGGCAAAGTCGATAAAGCCCAGACGATAGTCGAGGGTCTCCTTCACCTGCTCCTTCACTTCCTGACTCAGGCCATCCCACTTGTTAACGACGATCACCAGCGAACGGCCGCTGTTAAGAATAAAGCCCAGCAGCGAGAGGTCCTGGTCGGAGATCCCTTCGCGAGCATCGATCACCAGCAGCACGACGTTGGCGTCTTCAATCGCCTGCAGCGTTTTGATCACCGAGAACTTTTCCACTACGTCGGTAATTTTCCCGCGCTTGCGCACCCCGGCGGTATCGATGAGCACGTATTCGCGCTCGTCACGCTGCATCGGGATATAAATGCTGTCACGGGTGGTGCCCGGCATATCGTAAACCACCACGCGATCTTCACCGAGGATGCGATTGGTGAGGGTTGATTTACCGACATTAGGACGTCCGACAATCGCCAGCTTGATCGGCAGATCCTGCGGATTGAAGTCGTCTTCCGGCTCTTCTTCCGCTTCGCCATTCTGCTCGGCTTCGAATTTCGCCCAGTATTCGGCGTCTTCATCCACTTCTTCCTGCGGATTAACCTCATCGACCCATGGCAGCAGGGCCTGCTCCAGCAGGCTGGTCACGCCGCGGCCGTGCGAAGCGGCAATCGGATAGATATCGCCCAGACCGAGCGACCAGAAGTCCGCCATTGCCTGGTCGACGTCGATGCCGTCGGTTTTGTTAGCCACCAGGAAGGTGGGCTTTTCACGAGAGCGCAGGTGTTTAGCGATCGCGATGTCCGCCGGCATCAGGCCCGCGCGCGCATCGACCATAAACAACACCACATCGGCCTCTTCGATTGCCAGCAGCGACTGCTCCGCCATCCGGGTTTCCACGCCCTCTTCCGTACCATCAATACCACCGGTATCGATACAGATGAATTCGCGGCCTTCGACTTCGGCCCGACCGTACTTACGGTCACGAGTCAGCCCCGGGAAATCCGCAACCAGCGCATCACGAGTGCGCGTCAGGCGGTTAAAGAGCGTGGATTTTCCAACGTTAGGGCGCCCGACAAGCGCGACCACAGGTATCATGTTAAATGCCTCATACAATCACTAAGCAACATCGTCTTAACGACGTTTTTAAAAAAGTCAAAACGGCCCCTGTCTGCCAGGGGCCGTTTCTTAATCACTCACGACAGCGGTAATTAACGCGTAATCGCGTACAGCGTACCGTCTTTCGCCTGGATCAGCAGTCGACCATCGGCAACCACCGGGTCGGTCAGGAAGCCGGAACTATCGACTTTCTGCTGCGCCACAAAATGGCCATCTTCCGGATTAACCCAGTGCATGTAGCCTTCGCTATCGCCGACGACCAGATTGCCATTATACAACACCGGCGCGGTCAGCAAACGGTGCAGCAGATCGCTTTGCGTCCACAGGGTTACACCGCCGTCGGTGGTCAGTGCCAGCAGGCGATCGTTCTGGTCTACCAGGTAGATACGGTTACCATCGACGATGAAATCATTCACCGAACCCAGCTCGCGTTTCCACATAATCTGGCCGCTACGCAGGTCCAGCGCGGTCAGGTTACCGTTATAAGCCAGCGCATAAACCACACCGTTAACGATGATCGGCGTCGTGTCGACGTCGTTCAGGCGGTCAATTTCCGTCGGGCCGGTGGCCGTAGAAATACGCTGCTGCCAAATCATCTGCCCCTGCTGCATCAATACTGCACTGACGCGGCCGTTGTCGCCGCCGACGATCGCCGCGCCGTAGGCGGTCGCAGGCGCAGACTCGCCGCGCAGGGAGAGCGCCGGCATATCGAGGTTAACGGTCCACTTCACGGCCCCATCGGTCTCGTTTAGCGCCTGCAGCTGGCCGTTACTGGTATGCACCAGCACCATGCCATCGCTCACCACCGGACGCGACAGCGCCTCGCCGGCGACACGGGTTTGCCAGGCCACGGTACCATCGCTGGTATTCAGCGCATACAGCTGCGCTTTCTCGCTGCCGATATAAACATGGCCGCCAGAGACGGTCACCCCGCCAGAAAGCAGCGCTGGCGTGCGCGAGAACCAGCCATCTTTCTCCGCCAGATTCACCGACCACACCTCTTTGCCGTCGTCGGCGTTCAGCGCTTTGACGGTGCCTTTACGGTCAGCAGCATACACTACGCCGTCGGCAAAGGCCGGATGAAGGTTAGAGTAAAATTCGCCGATACCATCGCCAACCGAGGTGCTCCAGGACGTGGACGGCGTAAACTGGTTTTCTACCGTCGGCAGCGGTGACATTTTCACCACATCTTCTTCGCTATTAAACAGCGAACACCCGCTCAGCAAGGTAACGGAAAGCAGCCCTGGCAACAGTAATTTACGCAATTGCATCGAGTCCCTCTCAGATGGACAAATTATTCATTTTCATACGCATCATTTCGCTGAGCGCAGGAGAAGCATCGCTTTTCACGCCAGCTTCCCACGCCGCACGGGCCCCTTGCTTATCGCCTTTGCTCAACAGAATTTCGCCGCGCAAATCGGCCACAATGGCGGTCCAGCCCTCACCTTTGATGCTGTCGAGGGTTTTCAGCGCCGCATCAGCCTGTTTCATTTGCAGCTGAACGCGGGCCAGACGCATACTGATAACCGATTTCAGATTATCATCAGATGCGGCCGCCAGCCCCTGCTGCAGCTGCTTTTCAGCGTTCGGCAGATCGTTCTGTTCAACAAAATGCTGTGCCAGCTCGAGAGAGGCGAAGGCGCCGTAGGTATTTTTATTGTCAGCCGCGAATTTCTCTGCCCCTGACAGCACTTCTGGCGTATTCGATTTCAGCGCGGAAGTCGCCTTCTCGTAAGCCAGCGACGCGTCTCTGGCGGTATCCTGCTGATGGGAGGTCCAGTAGCGCCAGCCAACCAGCGCGCCAATCCCTAAAATCACCCCGACCGCCAGCGCTTTGCCGTTTTCGGCAAAGAAACGCTTCAGCGCATCGACCTGATCGTTCTCGTTGTTAAAAGTTTCCACGCAGTCCTTCTCCTGACTAATAATTCCCGGGAGATTAACCCAGAAGTGTGCGCAAATGCGCGGCAACGCTCTCCTGCGTTACGGTAGTTTGCTCACCTGAGCGTAAATCCTTCACTACCACGTTTCCGTCAGCAATCTCTGATTCACCGACCACCAGCGCGACGCGCGCCCCCCACTTGTCAGCGCGGGCGAACTGCTTCTTAAAGTTGCCGCCGCCGTGGTTGGTCATCAGCTTCACGCCGGGCAGCGCATCGCGAACCTGCTCAGCCAGACGCATTGCAGCAGACTGAGTATCGGTCCCGGAGGCTACCAGGTATATATCGACAACAGGATCGGCTTTAAATTCCGGATTCACTGCCTGGACCAGTAAAACAAGACGTTCCAGACCCATGGCAAAACCCACGCCCGGGGTAGCGCGACCGCCCAGCTGCTCAACCAGGCCGTCGTAACGACCGCCGGCGCAGACGGTGCCCTGGGAACCAAGGCTGGTGGTCACCCACTCGAACACGGTGCGGTTATAGTAATCAAGGCCGCGCACCAGGCGCTGGTTGACGGTGTAGCGGATCCCGGCATCGTCAAGCAGCGCGCACAGGCCGGCAAAGTGGGCTTTCGACTCTTCGTCAAGATAATCGCCGAGCGCCGGCGCGTCGTTGAGCAGCGCCTGAACGTCCGGGTTTTTGGAGTCCAGCACCCGCAGCGGGTTGGTATACATCCGGCGTTTACTGTCTTCATCCAGTTTATCGGTAAACTGCTCCAGGTATGCCACCAGCGCGTCGCGGTAGTTGGCGCGCGCTTCCAGCGAACCGATGGAGTTCAGCTCCAGGCTGACGTGCTCGGAGATGCCCAGCTCACGCCACCAGCGCGCGGTCAGCATAATCAGCTCCGCGTCGATGTCCGGGCCCTGCAGGCCAAACACTTCGGCGCCGATCTGATGGAACTGGCGGTAGCGACCTTTCTGCGGGCGCTCGTGACGGAACATTGGCCCGACGTACCACAGACGCTGTTCTTGATTGTACAGCAGACCATGTTCGATGCCGGCACGTACGCAGCCCGCCGTCCCTTCCGGACGCAGCGTCAGGCTGTCGCCATTGCGGTCTTCGAAGGTATACATCTCTTTTTCAACCACGTCGGTCACTTCGCCGATCGCGCGTTTGAATAACGGGGTCTGCTCTACAATCGGCAAACGGATTTCGCTGTAACCGTAGCTACCGAGCACCTGCTTCAGTGAGCCTTCAATGCGCTGCCAGAGAGCGGTTTCGCCCGGCAGATAATCGTTCATGCCACGGATGGCTTGAATGTTCTTTGCCACGTTTATTCTCTTTATATATACAAAAATGAACCCCGGCGCCTCGCGCCCGCAGGTTCAATCATACACGGGAAGCGTATCGCTTCCCAACACGTTATTTTGCTTCAACCTGTTGAACGTCAATCCGACGGGCTTCATCGAGCATCGAGGCTTTGGCGCGGATCCGCGCTTCCAGCTGGTCGATCATGTCGTTGTTGTCCAGGCGATCTTTACGCACGCCGTCTTCATACAGGCCGCTTTTCTTGTTGCCGCCGGTGACGCCAAGGGTGGAGACCAGCGCTTCGCCCGGGCCGTTCACCACGCAACCGATGATCGAAACATCCATCGGGGTGATGATATCTTCCAGACGCTGCTCCAGAGCATTCACCGTACCGATAACGTCAAACTCCTGGCGTGAACAGGTCGGGCAGGCGATAAAGTTAATGCCGCGGGAACGAATACGCAGAGATTTGAGGATATCGAAGCCGACCTTGATCTCTTCCACCGGATCCGCCGCCAGCGAGACGCGCAGCGTATCGCCGATCCCCTCGGACAGCAGGAGTCCCAGACCGATCGCCGATTTTACCGCGCCGCTGCGCGCGCCGCCCGCTTCGGTGATCCCGAGATGCAGCGGCTGATCGATCTGTTTCGCCAGCAGACGATAGGATTCCACCGCCAGGAAGACATCGGAGGCTTTAACGCTGACTTTAAACTGATCGAAGTTCAGACGATCGAGATGATCGACATGACGCATGGCGGATTCGAGCAGCGCCTGCGGCGTCGGCTCGCCATATTTTTCCTGCAGATCTTTTTCCAGCGAGCCGGCGTTGACGCCGATGCGGATCGGGATGTTTTTATCGCGAGCGCAATCTACAACCATGCGGATGCGCTCTTCGTTGCCGATGTTGCCCGGGTTGATACGCAGGCAGTCGACGCCATATTCCGCCACTTTCAGCGCAATACGGTAGTCAAAGTGGATATCGGCGACCAGCGGGACGTTAACCTGCTGTTTGATAAGTTTGAACGCCTCAGCAGCGTCCATCGTCGGAACAGAGACACGGACAATGTCCGCGCCTACGCGCTCTAACGCTTTGATTTGATTTACGGTCGCCGCCACATCGGTGGTGCGCGTATTGGTCATTGACTGAACGGCGATGGGAGCCCCATCGCCAATTGGCACATTACCAACGTAAATACGTTTAGATTTTCTACGTTGAATCGGAGCCTGGTTATGCATGAAAAATCTCCCGCGTTACCCGTCTGTTACTGCGCCGGTGATGATTCGGCATTGAGGGTCAGACGCGCAACCTGGTTAGTTCTGATAAAACGACTTAAATCGACAGGCTTGCCCAGATACTGGATCTGTACCGCGGCCGGGGCGCCAATTTTCAGCTTATACGGCGCCTGACCGCTCAGGTTCAGGTTACCGCCTTTACGCTGCAGGCCGCTGAACAGTTTTTTACCGGTGGCATCGCTCACTTCCAGCCAGCAGTCGGCGGAAAAGTTCATCACCAGATCCTGCGCCGACGCCGCCGGAGTCGTGACGTTCGCCTGATCGGTCGGCAACGGCGAGGCTGGGGTGGTAGCCGGAGCTGCCGGCGTCGTCCCCGCGGTATCGACATTGGCCTGGGAAGGCGCCACGACAGCGTTATTATCCGCTGGCGTCTGGGCCGGCGCGCTGGTGGTCGGTGCGCTGGCGGTATCGGTTGGCGCGCTGTTCGCGGCGCTATCGGCGGTCGGGGCTGCAGGGGCGCTGGTATCCAGCGGCACGTTCTGGCTGTTGGCGTCGCCGCCGTTCAGCTCAGCGGAAGACTGATCGGCCATGGTCGAAATCTCTTCCTGCTGCGCCTTATGGTCTTGCCACCACCAGGCGCCGCTCAGACCGATAACCACAAACAGCACCAGCCAGGTGAAGCTCATCAGCCAGCCGTCGCGCTTTTTGCGGCGCTTGCCTAAAGAGAAACTCTGCATTGGCGCGACTTTCGCCGCGCGGATGGGCGCCTGCTTGGCCATCATCGGCAGCAGCTCGTCTTCTGGAATATGTACGAGGCGAGCGTAGGAGCGGATGTACCCGCGCAGGAAGGTGGAGGCGAGGTCGGCGGGGGCCTTATCGTCTTCAATATCACGAACCGTGGACACCTTCAGGCATAAGCGTTCGGCCACCGCTTGCTGGCTAAGTCCGAGTTGTTCGCGGGCGTGACGCAGACGCGCGCCCGTGGTGTTTGCTTCTTGATGATCTTGAGTGGCTTCAGTATTCATTCGCTACAACTACTGGTACGTGAAATTTAAAGTTCAGCGCGGGAAAAAGCCGGCGCCGCGAGACATCTGTGCTACGTCAGCCTCACAGTATAGGACTGTCAGCCGCGCGATCACAGAGACGAATCAAAATTGAATGCTAAGCGGTTGTTGTGCCGCTACATACTGCCTCAAAGTCGACAAAAACGCACCGTAATTATTAACCGAATCAGCGTATTTCGCCTGGCTATCGGCCATAAATATGACCCGTGCCGCCTGCGCTGCACGGGTCATCATTTGTCAGACCGCTTTTACGTCAATCGCTTCGCCCTGCATCCGCTTACGCAGCGTACGCTTGGTACGGTCAATGACGTCGCCCGCCAGCTGGCCGCAGGCGGCATCGATATCGTCGCCGCGCGTTTTACGCACGATGGTCGTAAAGCCGTACTCCATCAGGACTTTGGAGAAACGGTCGATGCGGCTGTTAGAGCTGCGGCCATACGGCGCGCCCGGGAACGGGTTCCATGGGATCAGGTTGATCTTGCACGGCGTATCTTTCAGCAGCGCCGCCAGCTCATGGGCGTGCTCGGTGCCGTCGTTGACGTGATCCAGCATCACGTACTCGATGGTCACCCGGCCCTGGTTGGCGTTGGACTTCGAAATATAGCCGCGCACCGAGTTGAGGAACGTCTCGATGTTGTACTTTTTGTTGATCGGGACGATTTCGTCACGAATGGTGTCGTTCGGCGCGTGCAAGGAGATCGCCAGCGCAACGTCGATCATATCGCCGAGTTTATCCAGCGCCGGCACCACGCCGGAGGTAGACAAGGTCACACGACGCTTGGAAAGGCCAAAGCCGAAATCGTCGAGCATGATTTCCATCGCCGGAACGACGTTGTTGAGGTTCAGCAGCGGCTCGCCCATGCCCATCATTACTACGTTGGTAATGGGACGCACGCCGGTGGTCTTCACCGCGCCGACGATCTTCGCCGCGCGCCAGACCTGGCCGATAATTTCGGATACCCGCAGGTTGCGGTTAAAGCCCTGCTGGGCGGTGGAGCAGAATTTGCACTCCAGCGCGCAGCCTACCTGGGAGGAGACGCACAGGGTGGCGCGGTCTTCTTCCGGGATATAGACGGTCTCGACGCGCTGATCGCCAACGGCAATCGCCCATTTAATGGTCCCGTCGGTTGAGCGTTGCTCTTCAACCACTTCCGGGGCGCGGATCTCCGCCACTTCTTTCAGTTTACTGCGCAGGACTTTGTTGATGTCGGTCATCTCATCAAAGTCGTCGCAGCAGTAGTGATACATCCATTTCATCACCTGATCGGCGCGGAAAGGCTTCTCGCCCATGTTTTTGAAAAACTCGCGCATCTGCTGACGGTTTAAATCCAGCAGGTTGATTTTGGCATCTTTGTTCGGCACCGTCAGAGCGGCGGTATCAGGCGTGACAATTTGTTCAGACATAATATTTTCCGGCCTCGTTATTACACGTTATGGCCCCAGGTGGGTTGAAAAAGAAACGCCCCGGAGAGCGACTGCTCGTCCAGGGGCGCTATATTCTACAAATTCTGGCGCATCATTGCCACGTTTGCACAAAGCAATGAAAAAAAATCTGTAACTGACTGCTCAATCCTCTAAGGCTTTTCGATTGTCGCAAGGCGGCAAGCAAGTGACAAATTCGTCGGGAACGAATTTGACCAGCCGTAGGCTGGCCTCCGGTGAGAGGCAGGAGCCTCTCATTAATCCCCGGGAGCATAGATAACTATGTGACCGGGGTGAACGCGCGCAGCCAACGCCGCGACGGTCGAAAAGACGAGGTTTGTATCTCCAAAGTATTTCAGGTCACAGCGAGACGGCGAGTTCGCAAATCCCCGGGAGCATAGATAACTATGTGACCGGGGTGCGCGAAGGAAGCCAACAATGCTGTGGCATGAAAGACGCAGGAGATTAGCGAGTGCGCGGGCAAACCTCGCCTTCAGCAAAGAAGAACGCGATTTCGCGGGCAGCGGATTCTACAGAGTCGGAACCGTGGGTGCCGTTCTCGGTGAAGCTGTCAGCGTAGTCAGCGCGCAGGGTACCCGCCAGGGCGTTTGCCGGATTGGTGGCGCCCAGCAGGTCACGGTGACGCTGTACCGCATTTTCGCCTTCCAGAACGGAAACCACGATCGGGCCGGAGGTCATGAACTCAACCAGACCGTCGAAGAACGGGCGACCTTCGTGCTCAGCATAGAAACCACGAGCCTGTTCAACGGTCAGGTGCAGCATTTTGGTGCCGACGATTTTGAACCCTGCAGCTTCAAAGCGGGAAAAGATGCTGCCAATAACGTTTTTTGCCACCGCGTTTGGTTTGATGATGGAAAAAGTAC
The DNA here is from genome assembly GCF_018223915.1 of Klebsiella sp. 64. Lineage (NCBI taxonomy): Bacteria > Pseudomonadati > Pseudomonadota > Gammaproteobacteria > Enterobacterales > Enterobacteriaceae > Klebsiella > Klebsiella sp. 64. Next base: position 72,073 of record NZ_JAGRQZ010000018.1, on the reverse strand, counting down.
GTTCAATAGCCATGATTACCTCTAATTAAATGTTCTGTTGTTGCACATACGATTGTATGGCCTGGCGCGCATTATAATGAGCATCCCCGCCCCTGCCTACGGATGAAGGTAACATTTTGTTAAAATAAGATGAGTATTGAAAACACAAACCGCCAACAACAAATTTACCCTGGTTATTGCAGGGTAAAGCTGGCGGCTGCCGTCTGGCCCGCTTCATCCATCACCACCAACTGCCACTCGCCGGGTTTATCCAGCGTTAGCGTGGTTCTTGCGCCGGCGGCCTCTAACGGTTCGCCATTAATAAACCACCAGCGCCGCCCCTCCCCACCGCTGGTTTGTAGCGGCAACATCACCCGCGCCTCACCCGGGAGACGTTTTATCACTGCCCCATCACGGATGCCGGACAGCACCAGCGGCGCGGTATCCTGAGTCTGTAACGGCGGGCATGACTCCGATGCCGGTCCCAGGCGCGCGCGCCGCCTTTCGCTGGCCGGCAGCCAGGGATCCAGCGGCAGCGGCCAGACTTCGACCTGGCTTTCCCGAGCGCCGGGACAATCCGCCGCCACCCGTTCGCCGTGTTCATTGCGCCACACCGGGAAGCGGATCCCGCGTACGCTCTCCTGCCCCGGCAGCAGCAGAGTCGGCGGCTGGCTGGCATCCAAAAGCCAGCTGGCCAGGCGACGACGACAGTTGCTGTCGCCCGCCGGCAGATCCTGCCCGCCAGGCCAGCAGATTGTCCCCTGGCTGACCGTTGCCGGGCGCGGATCGCTCGGCAGCCCGCCGCGGCTCATCGCCGGGCGGGCCAGCAGCAGATTATTGACCTGGTTGAGCAGCGGCACGGCGCTGGCGAAGCCAAACTGGCCCACCACCGGCGTACCGTCCGGGCGCCCGGTCCAGATACCTATCAGATATCGCGCATTGAGGCCGACCGCCCACGCGTCGCGATAGCCGTAGCTGGTGCCGGTTTTCCACGCCAGCGGCACCGCCTGCGGCAGCGAGGCATCGGGAACCGGTTGCGCTTCGCCGGCCAAAATACGCCGGACGATCCATGCCGCCCCGGGCGACATCAGCGCGCGCTCGGTCAATGGATCGCTCGGCTTCAGGCGCAGCCGCGCCGCCTTGCCATGGCGAGCGAAGGCGCTGTACGCCGCGACAATATCTTCCAGCCGCGCCCCGGCGCCGCCGAGGATTAGCGACAGATTCGGCTCTGCGCCAGCGGGCAGTGTCAGGGGCAGCCCGGCGTTGCGTAAATTAGCCGCAAAGCGTTTTGGTCCATAGGCTTCGAGCACCTGCACCGCCGGCAGATTCAACGAACGCACCAGCGCCTCGCTGGCGCTCACCGGGCCATGAAACCCGCTGTCGAAATTACCGGGGCGATAATCGCTAAAACGCCGTGGCACATCCTGTAATAGCGATGCCGGGTGAATCAGCCCCTCATCCATCGCCATCGCGTAGATAAAGGGTTTCAGCACCGACCCCGGCGAGCGTACCGCCGAGACCATATCAATATGGCCGAAGCGGCTGTCGTCGGTGATATCCGCCGAGCCTACCCAGCCGCGAACTTTCATATCCGTGTGGTCGACGACGACCATCGCCAGCGAACTGCGCGGCGGCAGGCGCGATTTCCAGTTCAGCGCCAGATCTTCCAGTTGCCGCTGCAGTCCGGCATCCAGAGTCGTCACCACCTTTTCATCACGACTGGTCGCCAGCGCCCGGCGTGAAAAAAGCGGCGCCAGCTGCGGCATCTGGCGCGGAAACAGCCATACTGGCTCCTCCATCGCTTCCTTTACCGCCTGCTCCGGCCAGACGCCCTGGCTGACCATTCGCGTAAGCACTTTATCACGCGCCGCCTGGGCCCGCTGCGGCCAGCGGTCCGGACGTAAACGACTGGGCGCCTGGGGAAGTACCGCCAGCAGCGCCGCCTCGCCGTAGCTAAGCCTGGCAGGCGGCTTACCGAGATAGGCCCAGCTGGCCGCGCCGATCCCCTGCAGGGTGCCGCCAAACGGCGCGCGGTTCAAATAGAGGGTTAGAATGTCGCTTTTTGACAGATGCCACTCCAGCTGCAGCGCTCGCCACAGCTGGCGCAGCTTGCCGCCGAAGGTGCGTGGATGGGGATCAAGCAGGCGTGCCACCTGCATGGTAAGCGTGCTGCCGCCCGAGATAACTCGCCCGGAAGTAAGATCCTGCCAGGCGGCGCGCAGCACCGCGAAGGGATTGACCCCCGGATGGCGCCAGAACCAGCGGTCTTCATACTGGATGAGCGCCTGCAGATAGCGCGGCGACACGTCGGCGAGCGTGACCGGATAACGCCAGACGCCCTGCGCGTCGGCAAACCGCCACAGCGGCGTCCCGTCTTCCGCCACCACCACACGGGCAGGCGTGACGTCATGCAGCGGCAGCGGCCACAGGCGATCGGCCGCCAGCACCGCCAGCCACAGCAGAAAAATAAACGCCGCCAGCCAGCGCCAGCGGCGTTTTACCCGAGGCAATACGCGCATTTACGGCGTCACGGTGAGCGGACCGCTGGCCGCTCCTGTCGCCCGCCACTGCGGCGCATACATCGATTCCACCTGCGGCTGCGGGACCTGATAAGTGCCCGGCGTCACCGCCCGCGCCAGATAGACCAGCGTCACCGGCTGGCCTTCATTGACAGCGACGGCGGCGACGAAACGGTCATCGCGGAACTCGATATGCTGAATATCCGCCTGCTGCATCTGGTTAAGCAGGTTTTGCACCGCGTCGCCATTCTCCTGCAGGCTGGCGCTGCTGTTGGCCAGATTCTGGTTTTCCAGCTCCAGACCGGCTGGCAACAGATCAACCACCAGCGCGTCAGGCACGTTGCGTTTGGCGGTCACCTCCAGCTTGACGAGCACCAGTTCGCCGCTGCGCAGTGAAGACAGCGATTTCTGCTGCCCCTGGGTATCGAAAATAGTGCGTTCAATCCCCAGGACGTTACCGCCCGGCTGCGGCGCGCTTTGTGGATAGCCGCTGCTGTCGAGACGCAGCCACAACGGCTGACTGCCGGTATTACTCACCTGCAGCGCCGCCAGCCGATCGCCGTCGAGGTTGCGGGTTTGCGCTTTGTCGCCGGCCAGCGGCTCCGCCTGCAGCGAGGTTTTCGCCTGCCAGCTGCCCGGCAGGTCCGCCAGCGTACGTCCGGCAAGGAACAAGGCGTTGGTTTCCTGGGTCGACAGCCAGCGCTGGCCATAGGCCTCTTCCGACAGCGTGCTCAACAGCTGATTTTGCACCTCCGGCAGCAGCTTATTCTCTTCCAGCAGCGCCAGTTTCAGGGCGTTGTCGCGCAGCGGGCTACCGTAATCGCCCAGCCAACGATTCTCATCCTGGCGCGGGGTGGCAACCGCCAGCTTCAGGGCGGCGTCGCCGCGCGGCGCATCGCCCATAGTTTTCAGCGCAATGCCGAGCTGCAGCAGCGGCAAGCCGGATCGCGCCTGGTCGTGACGGCTCCAGATTTCACGCAAGGCGCCGAGCGGCGCTTTTTGCTGACGCGCCAGCACCAGCGCGGCATAGGCCTGAGCGGCAAAGCGGCTAGCCTGGGCGTCGTCGCTGTAGCGCACGGTCATCAGGCCCGGCTCCTGCAGATAGCGCAGCAGGCGCTCGTTGCCTTTATTAATGGCGTTGACCGGTACGCTATAGCCCTGCTCGCTGGCGCGCACGAGGAAGTCCATGGCGTAGGCGGTCAGCCAGTACTCTTCCGGCCCCTCTCTATCCCATAGCGCAAAGCCGCCGTTTTCCAGCTGCATCTGCAGCAGGCGTGAAATACCGACATCGATGGCCGCGCGGCGTTTTTCGTCGCTGTCCCCGCTAATGCCCAGCGCCTTTAGCTGCGCCGCGCTGGTATACAGGGACGGGAACAGGCCGCTGGCGGTCTGCTCAAGGCAGCCGTAAGGATAGGCTTTCAGCTCGCGGATATAGCGGGCGAGATTCAACGGTGGTTTACCGCTGAGCAGCAGTTGGCCCTGCAGCGTTTGCGGGGCAAAGCCCTGGCTCTGCGCCGCCGGCGGCTGCCAGCTTTCACCTGGCTGCAGCACTGCGCCGCTGTTGACGGTCTGTGCCGGGTACGCCGGACGCACGCCGATTTTCCACTGTTTTTGCAGCGGGGCGAAGGTTTCGCCCGGCAGGCTCAGGCCGCTGATGGTGGCATTAACCTGACCATCGCCGAAGCCCGCCAGCGCGCTCACTGGTATAAACAGCGTGCTGCGCGCCCCCGGCGCCAGTTGCACCGGCGGCAGTTGGCCCTCGGTCAAGGTCACCAGCCCGCTGGCGGTAAGATGAACCTGCAGGGTTTGCGGTTTATCGGTCAGATTGCTGAGATCCAGCGCCAGACGCGTAGTATCGCCGCTGGCGAGGAAGCGCGGGGTGTTCAGCTCGGCGATGACCGGGGCGGCCACCACCACTTTATCTTCGCTGCTGCCGAAGTCATCCGCCGTCCACGCCTGGGCCATCACCCGCAGCTCGCCGTTAAAATCGCCAATGGGTAACGTCACCGTGCCTTCGCCCTGATCGTTCAATACCACCGGCTGCGCCTGCTGGGCGACGATCGTCACGTGGTTGACCGGCGGTTTGCCGCCGCGTTTTAACTCGTCGCCATCGCCGCCGAAGCGCAGGCTGGCCACACGTCCCTGCCCTTCGATCACCTGGCCGTAGATGTCATAGATATCTGCGCCGTAACGCTTCTGGCCAAAGAAGGCGTTCCACGGATCCGGGGTAGCGTAATCGGTGATATTCAGTACCCCGCTATCCACCGCCGAGAGCAGGACATTGACCTGTTTCGGCGCCTCGCCCTCTTTGACGCTGGCTTTCACTTTCACCGTCAGCGGCTGGTTGGGGCGCATTTTGTCCGGGGCCTCCAGCGCCAGCGTCAGGCGACGGTTTTCATCGCCCAGCGGCAGATGCAGCAGGCCCACCGCGCGTTTCGGCGTTGCCGAGCGCGATTTATCGCCGGGACGAACCACCAGCGTGCTGAGGTAGAGGTCGTGGCGATTCCAGGTTTTATCCACCGGGATCGACAGGTCCATCCCCTCCGCCGGGACGTCAATTTCCTGCCACCACAGCGGCCCTTCGCTGGATTCCACCATTGCGTAGCCTTTACCCGCCGCCGGGGCGGCGATGTGCAGCCTGATGGTGTCGCCCGGTTTATAGCTCGGTTTATCCAGCTTCATGGTGACCCGGTCAGGACGCGCCGCGCCGGCGCCTTCGCTGTTATCCTGCCAGCCCGCCCAGAAGCGCACGCTGCTGACCACGTCGTCCGGTCCTTTCACCTCCAGGCGATAGGATCCCCACTCCACCGGGAAGCTCACTTTGCCGATCTGGCCGGCCTGCAGGTCCAGCGACTCCTCGCCCTCCTGCAGATCTTTTTGATCGAACTGCGACTGCCAACCTTCGCTGTCGGACCAGTTCCAGTAGTAGTCGCGCCGCTCGCGGATCAGCCGCACCTGGAGACCGGAGATCGCTTTTTTCTCGCCTTTGACGTCGGCATAGACGATATCAAACGCGGCGTTACTGTTTTCATCCACCACCGGCTGTTTGACGGTGGTATCGGTGCGGTAATCGTAAACGTCCTTCAGCGTAAATTGCGGGCGGATCCCCGGCAGCGCCTCGGCGGGCCAGATCGGCTGCTTAACCGTACGGGTCACCGGGCGACCGCCGGATTCCAGCAGGCTGGCCTGCAACACCACCTGCAGCGGCGAATGGCTATCCTGCCACTGGCTTGAGGTGGTCACTTCGCCATGGCCTTTTTCGTCCAGCGTCAGCTGGACTTCATCCAGACTACGGGAGAGGTTTTCTTCCGCAATATCGCCGAACTGGAAGCCCGGCAGCGCAGCGACGGCGTCGCGCAGCGGGCGCAGGAACAGCTTGCCCTGCAGCTGGTTGCCGCTGGCCGGCGCGCCGTAGAGATAAGCGCCGCTAACGCCAAAGGTGACGTCGGCATCCGGCGCGACTGGCGCGGCCTGCGGCGTCAGGTTCAGGGCCATGCGTTCCGGCATAAAGTCTTCAACGTGGAAATCCCATTCGCGCGGCTGATTGTCGCCGGCGCTGGCGCGAATGTGCCACATGCCGGTAGCCGCGCCGCTGTCGAGCGGATAAGTAAACTGGTACAGGCCATTCACTGGTTTGCTCATCACCGAGCGGATCACCTGGCCGTCCGGCTGAACCACCTCGAGTTTCACCGGCTGCTCCGCCAGCGGCTTGCCGTCGCTATCGCGCAACAGCGCATTAAGGATCACCGTTTCGCCGGGACGATAGAGATCGCGCGGGCCAAACATAAAGAACTGTTTGCTAAAGCCGGGCGCGCCTGCGATAGAGAATTCCGCCAGATCCAGCGCCGGCAGCTTGAGGTCGAGCAGCGTGGTCTGCCCCTCTTTGCGCGCCAGCAGCAGCGCGGCTTCTTTATCGGTTTGCAGGGTGACGTGGCCCTGGCTGTCGCTTTTCGCTTCCGCCAGGGTCTGCCCTTTGGCATTGAGCAACTGCACCTCAATGCCCGACTGGGCGGCGCCGTTTTCCAGACTCTGGGTAAAAACGTCCAGCCGGTTATGGTAGCGATGCGCCGAGACGCCGATATCGCTGAGGGTAAACAGCGTCGCCGCGTTGCTGTAGCTATAACGGCCCGCCGGGTTCATGACCGCCACGTAGACGCCAGGCTGCTGGAGCGGCTTGATGTCGCTCAGCGGCAGCAGCAGCTTTTCGCGAGTATTACGCGCCGGGTTGAGATCGAAGCGGCCGCTGTAGACCAGATCCGCCATCTTCAGCAGTTCATCAGATTCCCAGTTGCTTAACGAGTTACGGTATTCCCACTGACTGACAAAGGCGGAGAGCGATTCCGGCTTAATGCGGAAGAAATTAACGTCGACATTATCGACGTTCAGCGCCATCACCGGCAGCCCGGCGACCACGTTGCCCGGCAGCAGCGAGCCGCGGCTGGCAAACCCAACGCTCGGTGCGATATCGCGGGTGGTCAGGGTCTTCTCAAACGGTTTGTCGAGCGTCGCCTTGTTCAGGGCGGTCAGCGTCGGGTCGACCGAGACAATCAGCTCGCGCTTTGGCTCAAGGTGACGCAGACGCAGCTCTTTCAGATTCGGCGCCAGCTCCCAGGCACCGTCCACCTTACCGCTTTTCTTGTCGACCAGATGCACGCTGCGGGAGAAATCCTGGTCCGGCTGCAGCGGGACGGAAAACGTCAGCACCAGGGTCGCGGCGCCATCCAGTTGCACCTCCGAGGCGTCGAGGAGCGTCAGCGCTTTACCCTGGCTTTTTTCCGCCAGCGCCGCCAGCTGGGCGCGGTCCGGTTTTGCCGTCGCGCCTGGGTTGCTATCCGCGGCTGGCGCCGGGGCCGAGGCCTGCGGTGTACCGCTGTCATCACACCCGGTTAATGAAAATGCGGTAAGGAGCGCTAGTGATAGCGCCGCTAAACGAAATGGTTTCATCCTTCTAACCCCTCGGCCGATGAGCCTGATGCAATTTGTCACATTTATTATGCGTTATGGCGGCGCTTCTCAACAGTGACGAAGCGGGTTTCTGCCGATTAATCAGAAAAGTGCCGTGACGCCGTCCCCACTCTGGCGTCCTTAACTTGTCAGCGCCAGCTAAAACGCCGACAATTCAGTCATGAATAATAAAACGGAGGCACCTATGTCCACCTCGTTTTTTGTCGCTGCCGACTGGCTGGCAGAACATATTGATGACCCGGAAATTCAGATTATCGACGCCCGCATGGCGCCCGCCGGGCAGGAGGCCCTGCGGGATATGGCCGCGGAATACCGCGCCGGCCATGTGCCGAACGCGCTGTTTTTCGATATTGAGGCGCTATCCGACCACACCAGTCCGCTGCCGCATATGATGCCGCGGGCCGAAGCGTTTGCCGTCGCCATGCGCGAACTGGGCGTCTGCAGCGATAAGCATCTGGTGGTCTATGACGAAGGCAATCTGTTTTCCGCCCCGCGCGCGTGGTGGATGCTGCGCACCTTTGGCGTAGAGAAGGTGTCAATTCTGGCCGGCGGGCTGGAGGGCTGGCGGCGCGACGAACTGCCGCTGGAACAAGGGATGCCGGAAGTGGCCGAAGGGGAATTCGACGTGCGGTTCGATCCTCAACAAATTAAGCGTCTGACCGACGTCCTGTTGGTCAGCCATGAAGGATCGGCGCAGATTGTCGATGCCCGTCCGGCGGCCCGGTTTAACGGCCAGGCCGACGAACCGCGCCCGGGCCTGCGCCGCGGGCATATCCCCGGCGCGCTGAACGTACCGTGGACGGATCTGGTGATTAACGGCGAACTGAAAACCGTTGACGAGCTGAACGACATCTTTTTACGTCAGGGTGTCGATTTTGAACGGCCGATCATCGCCAGCTGCGGCTCGGGGGTGACGGCGGCGGTGGTCGTGCTGGCGCTCACCACGCTTGGCGTGAACGGCGTCTGCCTGTATGACGGCTCCTGGAGCGAATGGGGCGCGCGGAGCGATCTGCCGATTGAACCGGCCCCTGCCGCTCCGTAAACACAGCGTGACCGCGGGCCTCCCGTTCCGCGGTCACTAAATAATTTCTGATTTTCTCTCCCACTTTCTTCTGCTTCTCGCTAAACCGGTTACTCTGTGCTGCCGCAGGGTTTGTTCCTGCCGTATTCGCTTTACTGCCACTCACTATATAAGGAAATTGAATAATGGCATTTTCATTACCGGATCTCATGGATGTCGTACATAAGTACAACCGCAATCCCACTCCGAAACCGATTCCCGTAGACGAAGTGGATCGCCTGCGGGTACGGAAATATCGTGACCCGCAAAATAGCGAAACCGTGGCGCTTCCGGAGAGTCTGAAAGCGCTGTTGGCCTACGATTGCCAACTGAAAAGCCCCCACGGACAGCTGGTACTGGAATGGGTTGTGGACTCCATTGATGAACATGGCGTCCTGCTTTCCGACTCGCTGGATGAAGATGCTTATTACATGAATGGTCTTGATATGGCCGGACTGGACTTTGAAGAGCTGATGCCCGTCTGGAACGACGATCCGCGTCTTCCTGCCCTGATTCGCATCAGCCACGCCGGCGATCAGCAGGTATTTATCTATGTCACTGAACGTGATGAACAGGGTGAATATCCTGTTGTCCGCTTCGAGGGTAAAGAGAATGATCTCTGGCTGGCAGAATCGTCACTGATTGAATATCTGCAGGGGATCTTTGCCGGCAGCGAGGAGAGTCACGACGAATGGCAGCATCAGCAGACCCTCAATGAGGCACGCGATGGCGCCTTGCTGGAGCTGGAATATATTCATGAGGATCTTTACGCCAGGCTCGAAGGCTGTCCTGACTAATTCACCATCTCACCCCGGATGACGCGATTAACGCGCGCCGCCGGGGCCTGCTCCAGGAGGGAGCGTTTTATCCGTAACCTGATGTCACCACAAGGAGTGAAAATGGCATTAGTCTCTAACCCACATTCGGCTTATTCACCGCGCCTTCCCTGGCTGGGAGGTATAGCTGGCCTGCTGGCAGGCGGCGCGATCCTTTATTTTTGGCCGCAATGGAACCGGACATGGCTAAGCCTGGTGCCTGCGCCAGTCTCCGTGTATACCCGCTTTCTCGGGGTCACTCTCGAAGACGTTCCGTTAGTCACCTATTGCCATCAGGCGCTGCTGGGTTTTCTGATGGTGCTGCTCGCGCCCGGTTACGGTAAGTCGACCCTTGCCGCGTGGATGATGCATAACCCAGCGTCAAGCCGGCGCTGGCCCGGCGAGGTATTCCGTGCCTGGGTCACAAAATTTGGCCTGCTGGTCATGGTCTTTTGCAATCTGTTCTTTTTGTCCCGGGTCCCATCCGGAACCCTGGCGTTATACATTTTTATTCTCCAGCACATCAGCGTTGCCGCGGCGGTGGCGTCAGGGGTGCTGCTCCTGCGTGACGCCCGGCGCCTGGCCCGCACGTTCGACGCTCAGCTGGCGGACCTGCGTCTTCTCATGATACTTACCCTCGGGTTCCAGACGATTTTGCCGGCGCAGATCGCGCTGATGAGCGCCCGGGGCGTGAATACGCCGCTGGGCTGGTACATTGTTATCGCGCAAATGGCAGGGGTGTTACTGGCGTTTATGCTGGTCGGCGGGCTGGTGGCAGCGCTACGTTCTCTGCTGGGCGAAGAGAGGTGCCGGGCCTGGCGCGGGGATATGGCGCTCTTCAACGGCATTGTCACACTGTGCGTGACGGGATTTCTCCTCTATCACATGGTGTCTGCCTATCCGCGAATCTTTGCCGCCCTGCATTAGCTTTTGCCACCCCGCTTTTGTGCCTCGAACTGGAAGCAGAAAGAAACAGCGGGGGCTGCCGCCCCCGCTGTCAGATAATGCGGTTCTGCTTAAAATCGCGCAGGAAGCTGCCCCAGCGCTTTTCATAGAACGGCGTGATATGGGCAATCATAAAGTGGCTGATGCCCTTCTCGCCTTCCACCACCTGGCAAATATCGATCGGTTCGTCGCCTGGCAAGGTATCGGTGGCCACGCTGCCGGTGGTCTGGATAATGGCTTCAATATCCCCTTCCGCTTCAATCCCGATCAATAAGTTTGCCGGCGCGTCGGCGCGCTCTTTAATCGAGCACAGAAACGCCCGCTTGACGGTCTTCAGCGTTTTGAACAACGTGGTCAGCGAATCGACCATCTGCGCCGGCGGTTCGGCGACTTCAGACAGCAGCAGCGCTTCGCCGCCTTCCAGTACCGTCTGGGTGCTCAGTGGGCTGCCCTCTTCGCCTAACAGATGGCTGATTTCCCGTGGGGTGAACTCTTTGCCGCTCGGCAGCTTCGGGTTGAGGAATAACGATTCGCCCAGCGTCATCGCCATCAGCGTGCGGGCCGGCATCATCACGAAAGCCTGTTCATCCGCCACCGCCTGCTGCAGCGCCTCCAGCGAGGTAAAGAATGGGATCACCGAGGTACCGTCGTCTTTTTCCCAATGCTGCAGATCCAGCGCGCTATCTTCGACAATCTGCTCGCCATCGGCTGCCCTGCCCGGCACCCAGACGGTGGCCTCCAGCAGCGCGCTGAAAAATGCCGGACGATGGGCAGGCTCAGTCGCCGCTTTTTCCAGCAGGGTTTCTAATTCATTTTTTGTATCTGACATAGTTTGGCTACTTCACAATGAATTGCCCGGCGGCCATTCGTCCACGCGGGCATATGGTTTTCCTGGCCGGGTAAGCGCAGCGCCACCCGGCAAGGCCATTACTCAGCTGTCAGCAGGTTAGCAATGGTACGCACGCCAAGCCCGGTGGCGCCCGCCGACCACTGCTCAACGGCAGATTTGCGGTAGGTTGCCGAACAGTCGATATGCAGCCAACCCTGATGGTAGTTTTCCACGAAGTGGGACAGGAAGCCCGCCGCGGTGCTGGCGCCGGCCGGATAGGCCGCGCTGCCGGTGTTGTTCAGGTCAGCAAAGTTGGACGGCAGCTGGTTGCGGTGGAACTCGGCCAGCGGCAGACGCCAGAAGGCTTCGTTTTCCGCCTGAGCGCTCGCCAGCAGGCGATTCGCCAGCGCATCGTCAAAGCTGAACAGCGCGTGGTAATCATTGCCCAACGCGGTTTTCGCCGCGCCGGTCAGGGTAGCGGCGTCGATGATCAGCTCTGGCTTCTGCGCCGAGGCGTCAATCAGGCCATCCGCCAGCACCAGGCGGCCTTCCGCGTCAGTGTTCATAACTTCAACGGTTTTGCCGTTGCGATAATGAATAATATCGCCCAGTTTGAAGGCGTTACCGCTGATCAGGTTGTCGGCGCAGCACAGGTAGAGCTTCACGCGTTTGTTCAGCCCACGGGTAATGGCAAAAGCCAGCGCGCCGGTGATAGTCGCCGCACCGCCCATATCGGATTTCATCGAATCCATAAAGGCGCTTTGCTTGATGCTGTAGCCGCCGGAATCAAAGGTGATGCCTTTGCCCACCAGGCAGGCGTATACCGGCGCCTCTTTATCGCCGGTCGGGTTATAGTCCAGCGCCAGCAGAACCGGCGGGCGCTCGGAGCCGCGGCCCACGGTATGCAGACCAAGATAGCCCTGCTCGCGCAGATCTTCGCCTTTGGTGATGCGATAGCTTATCTTCTCACCCGCCACGCCGCACAGCAGGTCGACAGCGCGCTGCGCCAGCTGCTCCGGACCCAGCTCTTCCGCCGGCGCATTGATGGTGTCGCGCACCCAGTCGATGATCGTCAGGCGGTTATCCAGCTCGCTGCGCTGCGCGTCGTCAAGGGATGGCCATTCGACCTGACGCTGACCTTTCGGCCCTTTATAGCCGGCCCAAAAGGCCCAGGCGCGATCGGTGTTCCAGCCTTCGCCGCTCAGGGCGACGTGCTTGATGCCCATGCCGTCAATTTTGCGCGCCGCGCGCTGGATAAGCCCGAGGTCGTCTTTACCGTTGAGATGTAGAGCGATGCCGTCGTTATTGATGCTCCAGGTCGCTTTTTCTCCCCAGCGTCCATCGGCTGGCTGAGTAGAAAGCGTAATCTTCATAGCTTCGGTCATTATCATTATCCTTCTTAGCAAACGGGCCACCCTATGGCAGCCCGTTAAAATGTTTTCGCTTAACGCGAAATTATTCGGCCTCGTCTAGCCAGACTAGCAGAATCGCCTCGAGAATTTTTTCATTGGATGCGTTTGGATCATCATCAAACTCTTCCAAATCGCAAATCCACTGATGCATGTCGGTAAAGCGAACGGTTTTCGGGTCGAGATCCGGGTAAGCGTCGTACAGCGCTTCGCCGATTTCGCGACTGTCGGTCCATTTCAGTGCCATATTAGTGCTCGCGTGCGTGGTTGATGGTGTAACGCGGGATCTCAACGACCAGATCTTCGTCGGTGACGCGCGCCTGGCAGCTCAGACGGCTGTCAGGTTCCAGCCCCCAGGCTTTATCCAGCATGTCGTCTTCATCTTCGCTACTTTCCGCCAGCGAGTCAAAACCTTCACGCACGATGCAGTGGCAGGTGGTGCAGGCACAGGATTTTTCGCAGGCGTGTTCAATTTCGATACCGCTACGCAGCGCGGCATCGAGAATGGTTTCACCGGTCTCAGCTTCCACAACGATGCCATCCGGACACAGGTCCTGGTGGGGCAGAAATACAATTTTTGGCATTTTAAACCTCGTCCACGGATTGGCCTTTCAGCGCGATACGGACCGACTGATCCATACGGCGAGCGGCGAATTCCTGGGTTTGTGTGTCGATATTTTTAATCGCTTCTTTAATCGCGTCAGCGTCGTCGCCTGCCGCGGCGGCGCGTACCTGCTCCGCAGCGGCATCGATGGCCTGACGCTCCGCGGCGCTTAACAGCGCGGCGTCGGCGGCCAGCGCGCTTGTCAGGCTCTCCAGCACGCGCGCGGCTTCCACTTTCTGTTCAGCCAGCATGCGCGCCTGAATATCCTGTTCGGCGTAGCTCATCGAATCTTTAATCATGGTGGCGATTTCGCCATCGGTCAGACCATAAGACGGTTTCACCTGGATGGAGGCTTCCACGCCGGTCGATTTTTCCATCGCCGTAACGCTCAGCAGGCCATCGGCATCCACCTGGAAGGTAACGCGAATATGCGCCCCGCCCGCCGGCAGCGCCGGGATACCGCGCAGCGCAAAGCGCGCCAGCGAACGGCAATCCTGGACCAGCTCACGCTCGCCCTGCATCACGTGAATGGACATCGCCGTCTGGCCATCTTTGAAGGTGGTAAACTCCTGCGCGCGGGCCACCGGAATGGTGGTATTACGCGGGATCACTTTCTCCACCAGGCCGCCCATGGTTTCCAGGCCTAACGACAGCGGGATAACGTCGAGCAGCAGCAGTTCGCTGTCCGGCTTGTTGCCCACCAGGATATCGGCCTGGATCGCCGCGCCGATGGCGACAACTTTGTCCGGGTCAATGGAGGTCAGCGGAGTGCGACCAAAGAACTCGCCAACGCGCTCACGCACCAGCGGCACGCGGGTCGAACCGCCGACCATCACCACTTCCAGCACTTCTTGCGCTTCAACGCCAGCGTCTTTTAGCGCCCGACGGCAGGCCATCAGGGTACGTTTTACCAGCGGGGCAATCAGATCGTTAAACTGGCTGCGGGTGATATCGCCCTGCCAGCCGCCGACCTCGACGTGCGCTGCCTCGGCATCGCTCAAGGCGATTTTCGCCGCGATGGCGGCATCCAGCAGCTCACGCTGCAGACGGTTATCGCTGCGGTCGCTGAAGCCCGCCTGCTCGCGCAGGTAGTCAGCCAGCAGGTGATCGAAATCATCGCCGCCGAGAGCCGAGTCGCCGCCGGTGGCCAGCACTTCAAACACCCCGCGGCTTAAACGCAGAATGGAGATATCAAAGGTGCCGCCGCCGAGATCGTAGACCGCAATCACCCCTTCCTGGCCGGAGTCGAGGCCGTAGGCAATAGCCGCCGCGGTCGGCTCATTGAGCAGGCGCAGCACGTGCAGGCCCGCCAGACGCGCCGCGTCTTTGGTTCCCTGGCGCTGAGCGTCATCGAAGTAAGCGGGAACGGTAATGACCACGCCGTCGAGTTCGCCGGCCAGCGCTTCGGTCGCCCGGGCGGCCAGCGCTTTGAGGATATCGGCGGAGACGCGAATCGGGTTCAGCAGGCCGCCGGCCGTCTGGATCATCGGCAGGCCGTTTTCACTGGCCTGCAGCTGATACGGCAGATGCGGGTAACGGTTTTGAATATCGGCGAGGGAGCGCCCCATCATCCGCTTCACGGAGCTGATGGTATTGGCAGGATCCTGAGCGGCGTTAAGCCGGGCGTCATAGCCGACGGTCAGCCCCGAAGCGTGGTAGTTCACCACCGACGGCAGCAGATAGCGGCCTTGATGATCGGGCAGAGTCTCGGCCTGGCCGCTACGCACGGTAGCCACCAGAGAATTGGTGGTGCCCAGGTCGATACCGGCCGCCAGACGACGCTGGTGCGGCGCGGCGCTCAGGCCGGGCTCACTAATTTGTAATAAGGCCATAATTGCTTCCGAAAATTAAAAATCGAGCAGTTTTTCTTCGAGTTCTTCAGCACTGCTGCGCAGTTTATCGAGGAAACGGAGCTTACGAACCGTGTCCGCCGCCGCCTCCCAGCTCTCATTATGCAATTGGTCAACCATCAGCTGCTGACGGGTATCAAACAGCGCTTTCACCCGTTTGATAAAACCTTCCAGCCGCGCGTCGTCTTTCGCCTGGCCGATCTCATCCAGCTCTTCGCGCAATTCCAGCTGTTCCATCAGGAACGCGGTATCGCGAACGGTATGCTGCTCGCTGGCCAGATCGAAGCCATGCAGCGAAAGGAGATATTCTGCGCGAGTCAGCGGATGGCGCAGCGTCTGCCAGGCCTGGTTTATAGTGGCGGAATGCTGAACCGCCGCAAGCTGTTCCGCCGCAGGCGCGCTGGCAAATTTATCCGGATGGTACTGGCGCTGCAGATCCTGATACCGGACAGCCAGTTGTTCAAGCGAGAGGGTATAGCTGGCTGGTAACCCGAAGAGGGTGAAATAGTCCATAGTAACCTCAGGGTCATGCATCTAAATTAAAACCCCACGCGCGGCGTGACCGCGGTGGGGTTGAGGAGTACCGATTATACGTTAAAGCTTTCGCCGCAGCCGCACTCATCTTTGACGTTAGGGTTAGTGAATTTGAACCCTTCGTTGAGGCCTTCTTTGACGAAGTCCAGCTGAGTGCCGTCGAGGAATTGCAGACTTTTGCCGTCGATCACGACCTTCACGCCTTTGTCTTCAAACACGGTGTCTTCAGCCGCCGGCTCGTCAACAAACTCCAGTACATAGGCCATACCCGAGCAGCCGGAGGTTCTTACGCCCAGGCGCAGGCCAAACCCTTTACCGCGGTTCGCCAGGAAGGCATTGACTCGCGCTGCTGCACTGTCGCTAAGAGTAATCGACATAACAAAACCTCAACTAATTATTTTGCTTCACGTTTGCTTTTGTAATCCGCAATCGCGGCTTTAATCGCGTCTTCCGCCAGGATCGAGCAGTGGATTTTCACCGGCGGCAGTTCCAGTTCATCGGCGATATCGGTGTTCTTGATCGCCTGCGCTTCGTCCAGCGATTTGCCCTTCACCCACTCGGTAACCAGGGAGCTGGAAGCGATAGCGGAACCGCAGCCGTAGGTCTTGAAGCGCGCGTCTTCAATGATACCTTCATTGTTGACTTTAATCTGCAGCTTCATCACGTCGCCGCAGGCCGGCGCGCCGACCATGCCGCTGCCGACGTTCTCGTCGCTGTTGTCAAAAGAGCCGACGTTGCGCGGATTCTCGTAATGATCGATAACTTTTTCGCTGTAAGCCATGATGAATTCTCCTTATTGGTGCCGAATTAGTGATGTGACCATTCAATGCTGTTCAGATCCACGCCCTGTTTGAACATTTCCCACAGCGGAGAAAGCTCGCGCAGACGGCCAATGGATTTGCGAATCAGATCGATGGCATAGTCAATCTCTTCTTCGGTAGTGAAACGACCTAAAGAGAAACGAATAGAACTGTGCGCCAGTTCATCAGTCATGCCTAACGCGCGCAGCACGTAGGATGGCTCAAGGCTCGCGGAAGTACAGGCTGAACCGGAGGAAACCGCCAGGTCTTTCAGCGCCATAATCAGCGACTCGCCTTCAACATAGTTGAAGCTGACGTTAAGAATGTTCGGCGCGCCCTGCTCGAGGTCGCCGTTGAGGTACACTTCTTCCATATCCTTCACGCCGTTCCACAGACGGTTGCGCAGCGTGCGCAGACGCGCCATCTCGCTTTCCATCTCTTCTTTGGCGATACGGTAAGCTTCACCCATGCCGACGATCTGGTGAACAGGCAGAGTACCGGAACGCATACCGCGCTCGTGGCCGCCGCCGTGGATTTGCGCTTCGATACGAATACGCGGCTTACGACGCACGTACAGCGCACCGATGCCTTTCGGAC
This sequence comes from Klebsiella sp. 64, assembly GCF_018223915.1. NCBI lineage: Bacteria > Pseudomonadati > Pseudomonadota > Gammaproteobacteria > Enterobacterales > Enterobacteriaceae > Klebsiella > Klebsiella sp. 64. Next base: position 55,167 of record NZ_JAGRQZ010000018.1, on the reverse strand, counting down.
CGTAGATTTTGTGACCGGAGAAGGACATCAGGTCAACTTTCAGCTGGCTCAGATCGATAGGCAGCTTGCCCACGCTCTGGGTGGCGTCTACGTGGTAAATGATACCGCGGGCGCGACACATCTCGCCGATGGTAGCGATATCCTGCACCACGCCGATTTCGTTATTCACATGCATGATGGAAACCAGGATGGTGTCGTCACGCATCGCTGCTTCCAGCTCTTTCAGATCGATAATCCCGTTGCTCTGCGGCGCCAGGTAGGTCACTTCGAAGCCTTCGCGCTCCAGCTGACGGCAGGTATCCAGAACCGCTTTATGCTCGGTTTTGCTGGTGATGATGTGCTTGCCTTTTTTCTGATAAAAGTTGGCTGCACCCTTGATCGCCAGGTTGTCGGATTCAGTCGCACCAGAGGTAAAGACGATTTCGCGCGGGTCGGCGCCGACCAGCTCGGCAATCTGATTGCGGGCGATATCAACCGCCTCTTCAGCCTGCCAGCCAAAACGGTGGGAACGGGAGGCCGGGTTACCAAAGGTCCCGTCCATGGTCAGGAACTGCATCATTTTCTCGGCAACACGCGGGTCCACCGGCGTGGTTGCGGAGTAATCGAGGTAAATCGGTAATTTCATTGCTCTTAAACTCCGTACATCACTCAATGCAAGGAATCAGGCAACCGGCTTGATGTACGACCGAGTACACGGAATGTCGGAGCATCCCGGCCTGATTCTGAAAGCTCTTTATAATCGTTGTCCCGCCGTTTCGCGCCGCCTTGCCCTGTCAGCCGCAGCCCGAAACGGGACGGGTCACTCAGGCGCGCAGTTTAACGTCAATCGCGTCCTGGGTGCGCGCATTGCGCTGGGTTTCGTGCTGATGCTGACGACCGGAAACATCGAGGATCTCCTGGTTATTCACCAGTTCCCCGAGGGTGATATTGTTCAGGAAGCCGGTCAGGCGCTCGCTCAGGTCGCGCCACAGCGCGTGAGTCAGGCATTTATCGCCGCCCTGACAGCCGCCCTTGCCCTGGCAACGGGTGGCGTCAACGGATTCATCCACGGCGCTAATGACTTCGCCGACGGCGATACTGCCGGCATCTTTACCTAACAGATAACCACCACCTGGGCCACGAACGCTGGAAACCAGGCCATTTTTACGCAGGCGAGAGAACAGCTGTTCCAGATAGGAAAGCGAAATTCCCTGACGCTCTGAAATATCTGCCAACGGCACCGGGCCCGTTTCAGAGTTGAGCGCAACGTCAAGCATCGCGGTCACGGCATAACGCCCTTTAGATGTCAGTCTCATGTCTTACTTAACCTCAAACTCGCCCCTGGCCGGGCTTTTTATTAATATGGGTATTGCATAGCAGGGCCAAGTCTGACATTCCCGAGTAATTTGGTCAACTATTTACTTGACTGTTTTAGTCAGGTATTTGGCTTTCCGTGCCGTTTTACTTCCGCATAGCCTGATACCTTCATCGCGCCAGGCGAGCCCGATTCGTTGCCCGGATAAGCGAAGCGCCATCCGGCGTTAACGCGGTTACTTACCTTTATTCTGCTGCTCAATAGACGCCAGCATGCCGCGCAGGATGTTCAACTCCTGGCTTTCTGGACGCGCGCGGGTGAACAGACGACGCAGCTTGTTCATCACCTGCCCCGGATGATTCGGGCGGATAAAGCCCGTCGCCAGCAGCGTCTGCTCAAGATGGTCGTAGAATCGCTCCAGATCGTCCACCAGCGGGTACGGCGCCTCTTCATGCTCAACCGCCGGCTGCGCTTGCTCCTGCGCCGCCAGCCAGGCCATCCGCACTTCATAGGCGATAACCTGCACCGCCATCGCCAGGTTCAGCGAGCTGTACTCCGGGTTGGCGGCGATCGCCACGTGATAGTGGCACTTCTGCAGTTCATCGTTGGTCAGACCAACGCGCTCGCGGCCAAAGACCAGCGCCACCGGCGCATGCTGACCTTCGGCGACGCTTTTCAGACCGCATTCGCGCGGGTCGAGCATCGGCCACGGCAGCGTGCGGGAGCGCGCGCTGGTGCCAACCACCAGGCTACAGCCTGCCAGCGCTTCATCAAGGGTATCGACAATCTGCGCGTTGCCGATCACGTCGCTGGCGCCCGCGGCCAGGGCTATCGCCTGCGAATCGGGTTTGACCAGCGGATTGACCAGCCACAGGTTAGTTAAGCCCATGGTTTTCATCGCGCGGGCTACGGAGCCCATGTTGCCGGTATGGGAGGTTTCTACCAGTACGATTCGAATATTTTGCAGCATTATGGTTCTTCGGCTAAAGATTATTCGTGCATGCTACCATAAAACGGAGACATAAGCAGATTTGGCTGCTATTATATGCGCCGTTTTTTCCCGTTCTTTAACATCCAGTGAGAGAGACCGATGCATCCGATGCTGAACATCGCCGTGCGCGCCGCGCGCAAGGCGGGTAATTTAATTGCCAAACACTACGAAACGCCAGACACCGTAGAAACCAGCCAGAAAGGCAGCAATGATTTTGTGACCAACGTCGATAAAGCCGCCGAAGCGATTATTATCGAAACCATTCGCAAATCTTACCCGCAGCACACCATTATCACCGAAGAAAGCGGTGAACACGCTGGCGAAGAGCAGGATGTTCAATGGGTTATCGATCCACTGGATGGCACCACCAACTTCGTTAAACGTCTGCCGCACTTCTCTGTTTCCATCGCCGTACGCATCAAAGGGCGTACTGAAGTCGCGGTGGTCTACGATCCGATGCGTAACGAACTGTTTACCGCGACCCGCGGCCAGGGCGCGCAGCTGAACGGCTACCGTCTGCGCGGCAGCAACGCTCGCGACCTCGACGGCACCATTATCGCGACCGGCTTCCCGTTCAAAGCGAAGCAGCACGCCACCACCTACATGAATATTCTCGGCAACATGTTTACCGAATGTGCCGACTTCCGTCGCACCGGCTCTGCCGCGCTGGATCTGGCCTATGTGGCCGCCGGCCGCGTTGACGGTTACTTTGAGATCGCCCTGAAACCATGGGATTTCGCCGCAGGCGAGCTGATCGCCCGTGAAGCTGGCGCGATTGTCTGCGACTTCACCGGCGGTCATAACTATATGCTGACGGGCAACATCGTTGCCGGTAACCCGCGCGTGGTGAAAGCGATGCTGGCGAACATGCGCGAGCAGCTGAGCGACGCGCTGAAGCGTTAATCTCTTACTGATGTCAAAAAGGAAGCCGCGGCTTCCTTTTTTTATGTCATTTTATCATGTTGAGGATCTGGCGAATCACCGCATTGCCGCCAATACAGAGCACCGTCAGGCCGCTAAATAAGGCCAGCGGTCCGCGCCAGCGCAGACAGCCCTGCGTCCCCAGCCAGCGCCGGAAACACAGCGCTATCCCTACCGTCGCCAGGCGGGCTAACAGCACGCCGACCATCGCCGGAACCAGCAGCAGCCATCCCCACAGAGGCAGCTCATACTGCTGCGCACTGAGTAAAATCCATACCAGCTGAAACGGCAGATAAAAGCTCAGGGCAAAGATCAGCGGAATGCGAATATTGCCTGCCGGTGCGGCAACGCCCTGAAAGTCGCGCCAGCCGTCGCGCAGCAGTATTCCAGCCAGCACCAGCGTGGCCAGATAGCATACGTCGTTAAAGATGCCCACGATCTGCATTAGCCTGTCGCTGCTTAGCTTACCCATAAACGCGAAACGCCAGAAAATGATCACCAGAAAACCGAACTGCAACACCCAGCTGCGCAGGATCCAGTCGACCATCTCCCGCGGCGAGGGCTGGTTATGCACAGCCCAGGCAACAATGGGCAGTTTACTGTGACCGGGATGGCAAAAGGCCAGCACGAAGCCCGACAGCGTTAGGGTGGCGTAGGCCACCAGCGGAATATCCGCGACACTCGCCACCCCGAATCGCATAACATACGGCATAGCGTGGTAGACACGCACCAGATCTGACGGCCACCAGCTGGCCAGGGCTGGAAACCAGAATACGAGCGCCAGGCCCGCCAGCAGCCCGGCGGCGCCGGCGCAGCCATAATAGAACCGCCCGCTCTGCGCGGGAGAAACGATATTTGCGGCCATAGCGACTCCTTGTCATCCGCCGAAAAGCGGAAAACTAGAGCATCGCTTCGCCAGCGGCAAGCGCTGGCGCCCACTTTAGGATTTGCGCCCGGCGTCTGTCTAAAACGGACGGATCCCACCGCCGGCAGGGACGGCGCTGAGCCACATCACCCCTGCCGCCGCCAGCAATATGACGCCGCCGGCCAGCGCCAGCGTCGCCCAACTAACCTGCTTCCATAACGCTGGCGCCTGATGGCGACTGAGGCGGATCGCCAGTTGGCGGAACCCATGCACCAACAGCGCCAGCGCCGTGATAGTCAACGAGGTTCCCGCCGCCATCGCCAGCGCCGCCGCCATCCCCCAGCCAAAAACGCCGATTACCTTGCTGAACAGCAGAACCATGATCGCCCCCGAGCAGGGACGCATGCCCATCGACAGGACAATCGCGGCGCGAGCCCGCCAGTCGTCGCCGGCCTGCAGCTGCTCCGGGGCCGGGAGATGCTGATGCCCGCAGCCGCAGTGTTCGTTATGAACATGATGCGGGGTAAAAGCGGTAAACGTTGGCCGGCGCAGCAGCAGACGCAGCTTTTTTAACGCCCGCCAGCACAGCAGCAGCCCTAACGCACCCACCAGCAAATAGCTTCCCTTCTCCAGCCAGAAACTGCTGAGGTGCAGCTGGCGCGCCGGCAGCTGCAGCAGCGCCAGCACCACGACCACCAGCGCGATGGCCACCAGCCCCTGTAATAAAGAGGCGGCCAGCGTCAGGCCAATGCTTGATTTCAGCTTCGCGGGATGGGTGGCAAGCCAGGTCGTAATGACAATTTTACCGTGTCCGGGCCCTAAGGCATGGAGCACCCCGTAAACCAAGCTAACCCCCAGCAGCGACAGCCCTGCCGCCGCCGGGTTCTCCGCCACCGCCTGCAGCAGGCGGCTGAGTTCCAGATTGAGCGAACGCTGCCAGACTGCGCTCTGCATCAGCACCTGCGGCCACGCCCGCCACAGCCAAATGCCGCCGATGATGCTCACAGCCAGCAACAGCGCCAGCGGCCACAGCGCTTTCCAGCGCGAAGATCGCGCGCGCGGAGTAAAAATTACTGACATGTCAGGGTCACCTTCTGGGCAAAATAGCTGCCCAGCGCCATATCCTCCGGCGGCGCATCCGCTTTATCCAGCGACTGGGCGTATGAGAGCATTTTGTCGTTCGGTTTTGGCGTCATCACCGTTGCCTTACAGGCGGCCCGCAACCCTGCGGGCAGGGAAAAATCGCTATCCTTGTCATAAAACATATCGACGTAGTAGGTCGGGTCGAAGGTGGAAAAGGTAAACGTCTGCCCGGCAATGGGTTGCGGCGTCGCCAGCGGCAGAGTAAAGGTGAGTACCGCCTGCAGTCCGTCACGTTCGAGGCCGTAACCGTCGGGACGATTGTCAAATTTAACCCGCTGACCGTTATGCCACAGCTCGCTGAAATAGTGCTGACCGAGCACGTTGGCCATCACCTCCGCCGCCAGCTTTTTCCAGACTTCGCTGCCCGGTTTGGCGTTTCCGGCATCATAGAGCAGATCCGATGAGGTAATTTCATCCATCGTCCAGCGCATTTTAAAGGCGCTCAGCAGACCGTCCTTGACCACCGGCTCGCTTTGCAGGCTGATGAAGCTATGCGGATGCGCAGCGGCCGACCATGATAAAACCATGCAAAACGCCGCGCTTGTGCATTGTTTCACTCTGTTCATCTGTTCCTCACGTGAAAAATTCTGTGAACTTCGCCAGCAATCCTGAGTAAAAGCGGACGCTCTTCCCTGCCCACGCCGCGGTCATTGTCTATCCTTAGCGGAAACCCTAACTGGAACTTACCAGATGATGACCGTCATTGAACCACCATCTGCGCTTTCCAGTCCACAGCGCCGTAGCCAGGTGCTCCTGATGTTTTATCTGCCCGGACAGTCGGTGACGACTGAACGGCTTGGCAGGATCAACCTCGTTGATGAGACCACGGTCCGGCAGGATATTGAGGAGACCGGACGCGAAATTCAGCGTTACCACCGTTTGACCCTCCAGTCACAGGTGGACGGCAGCTATCGGATTGAAGGCGCCGCGCTCGACCAACGTTTATGTCTGCTGCATGCGCTGCGGCGGGGGCTGCGCCTCTGCCCACAGTTCGTTAATCATCATTTTACCCCGGCGCTGAAAACGCAGCTTAAACAGGAAGGCATTGCCCGCACCTTATACGATGATACCAATCTGCAGGCGCTGGTGAACCGCTGCGCGCGGGCGCTCAATCGCCAGTTTGACTGCCGCGACGTGCAGTTTCTGCGCTTGTACCTGCAGTACTGTCTGCTCGAACATCACCGGGGATACTCTCCGGACTTCAATGAGGAACAGCAACGCTGGGCTCAAACCGCCGCCGAGTTCACCCTGGCGCAGGAGATTGTCCGCCACTGGCAGCGTCGGGTCGGCGCTCCGCCCCATGTCGGAGAACCTTTTTTCCTCTCGCTGCTGTTTATGTTGCTCAAAACCCCCGACCCGGTCCGCGACGGTCACCCGCACGATCGCCGCCTGCGGCTGGCTATCTCCGGCCTGATCCACCGCTTTCAGATCCTCGCTGGCAGAGCGTTCAGTGATGAGCAGGGGCTCAGCGATCAACTCTATATTCATTTGTCGCAGGCGTTGATCCGCAGCGTGTTTGCTATCGGCATCGACAGCACGCTCACAGAGGAAGTGACCCGGCTCTACCCTCGCTTACTGCGTACCACCCAGGCGGCATTGAGCGAATTCGAGGAGGCCTGGCACATCCGTTTTAATGAGGAAGAGACCGGTTTAATCGCGGTGATCTTTGGCGCCTGGCTGATGCAGAAAAGCGACCTGCACGAGAAACAGGTGCTGTTGCTAACCGATGACAACCCAGCTATTGAAGAGGCCCTGGAACAACAGCTGCGCGAACTAACGCTGCTGCCGCTGAATATCAAATACCAGAGCGTAGAGCGCTTTCAGAAGGAAGGTGCGCCCAAAGGGGTGACGCTTATCGTCACCCCCTATGCGACGGCGCTGCCGCTGTTTTCGCCGCCGCTGATCCACGCGGAGAACTACTTCACTGAACGCCAGCAGCAGCATATCTGCGCCATGCTCGAGGACTAGGCCGCCACCGCTTTTGGCCGTATAGCCATCGCCGGGAGCGTCAGCAGGGCCATCACCCAGAATACGCCCTGGTGCAGGTGCTGATAGAGGAAACCGGCGAAGACGGTCATGATGGCAATACTGCCGCCCATCGCCACCGCGGAGTAGACGGCCTGCAGACGGATCACTTCGCTACCCTGACGGGCGGCGATATAGCGCATCGCCGCCAGATGACACACCGTGAAGGTGCCACAGTGAAGGATCTGCGCAAGGATGAGTCCCGGCAGCGCCGTGGTCCAGCCCATCAGTCCCCAGCGAATCAGCCCGCAGACGGCGGAGAGCAAAAGCAGGTCGCGGGCGCTGAAGCGGCGGAACACCTTTTTACTCAACGCGAAGATCACCACTTCCGCCACCACGCCTAACGACCACAGATAACCGACCGCCGAGGCGGAATAGCCGGCCTGCTGCCAGTAGATGGCGCTAAAGCCATAGTAGGCGGCATGCGCTCCCTGCAGCAGACAAACGCAGGCGAGAAAGCGCCAGCTTTGGCGCACCAGCGTCAGCCAGGCCGCCATTCCGGCCCCCTGCTGCTGGCGCGACTCCCCCTGGGGCATCACCGACGGCTTAAGCAGCATGCCGAGCAGCATCGAGGCGACCCCCAGGCTTAGCATCAGCAGGATCGCCCGGTAATCGAACAGGCTCACCAGCTTGCCGGTCAGCGCCGAACCAATCACAAAGGCAATAGAGCCCCATAGCCGCACCCGGCCATAGTCCATGGTGATCTGCTTTTGCCAGGTGTTGGCCAGAGCATCCGTCAGCGGCACCAGCGGCGAAAAGAACAGGTTGAAGCCGATGATGATCGCCAGCAGCCATGCTACGTGGCTGCCGGCCCAGAAGGCCAGCGCGAAGAGCAAGGTTAACAGCGCCAGCACGCGCAGCGCGGCGATCAGCCGGGAGGGATCGCTCACCCGCGGGGCAATCAGCAGACTGCCGAGAAAACGGGCCACCAGACCGGCGCCAAGCAAAATGCCGATGGTTTCCGGAGTCAGCCCGTTTCCGGCCAGCCAGACGCTCCAGAAGGGCAGAAAAATACCGTAGCTAAAAAAGTAGGTGAAATAACTGAGCGCCAGCCAGCGCGTGGAGTGCAAGACCATGATTTCCTCCCGAATGGTGGCGATAGTCTGGCGATAAACCCCGGCGGGCGCAAGATGCTCTTGTCTGCTGATAGCTCGTTATTTATGCCCCCTCGATGATGATTTTCAGCGAAAAATTCAGCTTCTCTCCCGCGCCTAAAACTCGCAGCCCCGGCTGCCCGTCCATGTTGTGGGCGTTTACCGGATGGCTTTGCGGCTCGAGGCAAAGGAATGATTCACCTTGCATTCTGAACAGCATCAACCACGGAGTTTGCGATAGAATTGTGATATTCATCACGTCATTGCTTACCCTCGCCCGCCCGCCCCAGCCGGAATAACCCACGTTCAGCCAACGATCTTCACCGAACTGAGCCACGCTGAAATTGGCATAGTCGGGCAAGTTTCCTTGCCAGTTGAGAGGTAAGTGATTTTCCCCTTCCGGCCAGTAACCGCTGACCTGGAACTGAACCTTGCTGCGTTCATCGAAAGGGAAAAAGGGATGAAAGCCGCAGCCGTAAAGCGCAGGGACCTCCCCATAGTGGGTAAGCGTTAGCTCCGCTATCAGCTGGTTACGCAGCAACTGGTAGCGGAGCTGCGCCAGATAATCGAAACCGCAGGCATGCTGCCGACGCAGCTGTAATACACAATACTCGGCGCCGTACTCAATAATATCCCAGCGCTGTAACCAGCCGTCACCGTGAAGAAAGAAATACTCGTCGGCATGGTGGCGAGGCAGGACAATCTCCTGCCCATGAAAAATAAAACGGTTGCCGGCGACGCGATTGGCCAATGGCAGCATCGGAAACATGCCGCCGGCGGGATTTTCATATAGCACCGGCGCTTGATATTGCCGCGAGAATAAACTTTGCACTTTGCCGCCCAGAGAAGAGACGCACATCCGCAGATGCGCGTTCTCCAGAATCCACTCTTCCGCCATTAGCGCATCTGCTCCTGCTTCGCCGCATTCACGCCCGTATGACGCTGCGCCAGCTGCTCTTCCAGCGCTTCGAGGGTGATACCTTTCGTTTCCGGGACGTTGCGCAGGATATAGAGGTAGCCGGCAGCGCAAATGACACCATACAGCAGGAAGCTTCCTGCCGCGCCCAGACCGGCATTAAGCAGCGGGAAAGTATAGGTTAACAGGAAACAGGCGATCCACAGCGCCAGGGTACCTAAAGACATCGCGAGTCCACGTACGCGGTTGGGAAAAATCTCCGCCAGCAGCACCCAGGTCACCGGCGCCAGGGTCAACGCATAAATAGCAATCGCCGCCAGCACCAGCAACAGTACCGGCCACCCCATAATGCCCATGGCGTAAGCGCCGGCGATCAGCACATAGATCAGCGTCAATCCCGAAGCGCCAAGCAGCATTAATTTACGGCGACCGATTTTATCCACCAGCGGCAGCGCCGCAATGGTAAAGACCAGATTAACGACGCCCGTCGCGACGATAGATTTCAGCGTGCTGTTAATATCGAACCCCGCCGAGGCAAAAATCTCCTGCGCGTAGTTAAAGATGACGTTAATCCCACACCACTGCTGGAATATGGCGAGCACCATGCCAATGATCACAATCGGTTTCACCTGGGGAGCCAACAGCGCGCCGTAGGAGACTTTATTGTTATCCTTTTCCAGGGTATGCGCGATTTCACGCAGGATCCTGTCGGCATAGTCGGCAGAACCAATGCGTTCCAGCGCAGCCCGGGCGCGCTCCGGTTTACCGGCCTTCATGAGCCAGCGCGGCGACTCGGGGACAAAAAACATCAGGACCAGAAACGCCAGCGCCGGCACCAGTTCCGCACCGAACATCCAGCGCCAGCCCATCTGCCCATTCCAGCTGTCCACAATCATCTGCTGCGTCGCCCCCGGCTCCACCGGTTCAGCAATCATCAGATTGATTAACTGAGCGGCCAGTACGCCAATCACGATGGTGAGCTGATTGACCGCGACAAAACGCCCTCTTTTCTCTGCCGGACTGACTTCGGCAATGTAAAGCGGGCTGAGAGCGGAAGCCAGACCAATCCCTACGCCGCCCACAATGCGGTAAACCACAAACATATCGAAATGACTGGCGACCGCCGTCCCCCAGGCCGACGCGCTGAACAGCACGGCGGAAAGAATTAATGGCAGCTTGCGCCCCAGTTTGTCTGCGCACCATCCCGAAATTAATGCGCCGAAAATACAGCCCAACAGCGCTGAGCTCATCGCCCAGCCGGACTGCGCCGGGTCCGTAATTGAAAACCAGGCTTCATAAAATGGCTTAGCGCCGCCAATCACCACCCAGTCATAGCCAAACAGTAAACCACCGCAGGCGGCGACCAGACAAATCGTCCAGACGTAGCCCATTTTCAGATGTGTCTGCGCGTTGTTCATAATGATTCCTCTATAAGGGAAACGCAGGGAACAGTAGGGTTCAGGCGGGCCGAGCCCGCCCATTGAGGTTCAGGAAAAAATGCCGCTTTGCAGGGCATGGCGAATCAGATGCGCCTTATCATGAGCCGGATTTATTTGCAGAAGCTGCTGCATCCTCTGCTGGCAGGCGGATACGTTGCCCAGCCCCAGATGGCCCAGCGCTTCAATAAACAAGCAGTGCTGCAGATGTCTCTGCTGCGCTGATACATCGAGAACCACCAGGTCCGGAAGAGAGACGGCAAAAAAATCGACTTGCGGAACGTCATCCCGATGCTGCGCGGCCCAGTCGATAAAATGGCGGAAGTGCTGCTCGGCCTGCGCTGGGTTACCGCTCTTACGCAGCGCAATGCCCTGCCAGAAAAGGTAATCGGCGGGTTGATCGTTGTAGTACCGCCCGGCGTCCAGCGTTGAGCCCCCTTGCCGGGCAAGCTGGTAATATTCCGCCGCCTGCTGCGCATCCCCAGCCTGTTCTGCGCAGTAGCCCAGCAAATACCAGATATCGTTGTCCGTTTGCCCAGGCAGTCGCCCCTCCCCCAGATTGTCGGGATAGCGTAATGCGGCTTTCAGACAGTCCGTGGCCTGTTTAAACGCCCCACGCTCGATGAACTGTAATGCCAGATGGAGCTGATTGAGCAAATACTGGCCGGTGATTTTCCCTTCTCCTCCTTCCCAGGGATGGAATACGCGCGTATCCAGAATCGCGGCGGCATCGGCATAATGACCGGACGCGTTCCACAGGCTTAGCAGCTCAGCGGTCAGGTCGTCCCGCTTCAGCACCACGGCTTTACGTTCCACCAGCGTCGTCAGTCGCTCATGTACCGGCCTGGCCAGTAATTTTTGCAAAAAATCGAGTTCAAACAGGAAGCGCGCATTGTCCGGCTCCAGCGCTACGGCGCGCTGCAGATAAGCCAGCGCCTGCGTTGCATCCTGCTGTTTATTCCACGAGTAAACGCCCAGCAGACGATGAGCGGGCGCATAATCGGGAGATTTTTCGAGCGTCTCGCGCCAGCAGCTCACCGCCTCGTCATAGCGACGTTTGCTGTACCAGAAGCAACCGAGTAGATAGCGGGCAAAAGCGCTGTCGCCCAGCGACTGCAGCATCTGAACTTCATCGAGTGAGTTAGGGAAACGAACATTGTGCGCATGGCAGTGCTCGGCGGCGGCAATAAACTGTTGGCGTTCATTGGCATCATCACTTAGCGACGCACGCCAGAGCATCGGCAGCGCTTCCTGACTGTCCAGAACCGCAAGAACCTCTTTCACCGCCGACGTCTGTCCGATAGAGAGCAACCAACCCGCCAGCAGGCTGGCGTTGACCCCTCTGCGCCCCGTGATGCGCAGCAGGGCTTCTCGCGCGTCGTCGCTCCGCTCAATCATCCAGCGCGCGCAGTGCAGCGGATAGCTCAATGGGTATTGCTCAAGAGAGGCGAAAATAAACTCCAGCGCTGCTTTCTTCTGCCCACTGTTGGCTAATGCCAGCGCTTTCAACCCCATCGCCAGAGGATTGCTGGCGTTGAACCGCAGACTGGTGTTTACTTTTTCCAGCGCATCGGCAACATCACCGCGCTTCATCGCCAGCCTCGCCAGCGACCACCAGGCGGCGTCACGGCAGTTACCGCTCCAGGAGGCTTTGTAATAGTGATCCCAGGCGCCTGCATCATCCCCCATCCTTTCCAGCACGCTGGCAAGCAGCATACTGGCTTCGCCATCTCGCGGGTTCTTATTCAAACGATGCGCGCGCTGTAGCGCAGCACGGGCACACTGTTCCGCCAGCGCCCAGTCGGCACTGTTGAACGCCAGGGTACCGAGGGCAACATTATTGCGATAATCCTGCGGATCGAGCTCAACCGCCCGACGATAGTAATCCCCGGCGTAGCGGCTTGCGTGGTTGTATTGTTCAAGGTGCTGGCCGATAAAATAGAGCTCGTCGCCATTGTGGATCGCTTCCGGTAACGCGGGCGCTATAGCTGGTTCGGGCAGCGGCGTCTGTTGGGTAATATGTTCCTGATAATCCAGCAGCGGCTGGTTCTCGGCGGTTTTCACTTTGAGGGTTAAGCGCCCGACGCCATTTTCCGGCAGCGTCTGCTGCCAGCTCTCACCGGGCTTCAGCGTCAGCTGAGTTTCGTACAATGGCTGATGGTCAGCGCTGAGTTCAACCACGATATGATTTAGCGGAGCAATGGCATATACGCCAAGCTGCAGTTGCCCAGACTCGCGAACCAGCTTCAGTGCCAGCTGTGTATTGGCATTTTGCACCATCCCTAACTCGCTGTAGGGAAGGAAATTTTGCACAAACACCTTCTCTTCATAAGGCGCAAGCCACGTAAAGTCAGGCTGGTTATCGGTGAAGACGCCGGTCATCAGCTCAATATAAGGGCCATTTTCATCAGTCAGATTTCGATCCCAGGCCTGGCCAAAATCCCCGTACCCCCAGCTCCACTGTTTCTTGCCAGGAGAGACATGGTGATCGGCAACATGCAGTAACCCGCCTCGCTCGTCATGATGATAAGCGCCGACAAAATCGTAATCCGACTTCTCCGCCATATACGAAGTGGGTACCGGGACGTTTTTATAACGGGAGATATCAACCCCCGCAGAATAGTCCACTTTGTAGTAGGTACCGGTGGCAATCGGGAAAGCGGAAACATCACGCTTACCATGGTCGAATACAGCGGTGACATCGGGTGGGAATACACTCTGGTGGGCATCGCCGCCTTTTACTGCAGGGTTGGCCCACCACAGGAAATGGCGCGGCGTGGCGTTACCATTGAAGATCTTGCCAGTGATTTCAATCAGCGCGCGGTCAGGATAGAGCGTAAACCCGGCCATAACCTGCAAACCGCGCATGGGCTCCGCTTCCCCCATCCATACGGTCTGCGCGCCGTTTTCTCCCTGCTGAATAGAAAAATCGACCGGCTTAAAGGTCGTCGGCCGGTGATGTTGCGGCCAGTTAAATTCGATTCCGCCGGAGATCCAGGGCCCGAGCAGCCCTACCAGGGCTGGCTTAACCACCTCATTGTAATAGACGAAATCACGTTGTTTGACTTTATCATATGCCCGGTGAATACGGCCGCCAAGCTCCGGTAGCAGCATGACCCGAAGGAAATCATTCTCCATCCACACTGCCTGATAATCGCGCATTTCGCGTTCGCCGGTCAGGGTATCAATCACGCCGTAGGGATAGACGCTGCCGGAAGATCCTTGATAAACACGTTTTTCCAGAAACATAGGGTTCGGATCTTCCGCTCCCGTCGTCCACGTTGGTAATGAAATGATTTCCTGCCAGACCTTAACCGAACCGTACATGATGCCTCCACTAAACAAAACGAAGTAAAAGTTGCAATAACAGGAGTCTATATCGCCAATTCGCTGTTAAAATGCGCAATGCTCACGCAATATAGTTAAGGGAGTTAAGTGTATGCAGCGTACTGGCTTTAATAACGCCCGGGTCCGGCAGGCCAATAAGTCGATTTTTCTTTCCCATCTGTGGCGGGAAAAGCAGCTCAGTAAATCACAGCTCTCTCAACTCACCGGTCTCTCCATTCCGGCGGTGAGCAATATTCTGGCCGAGCTGCTTAGCGAGGGATTGATCGGTCACTCAACGGAACACTTGAGCAAACGGGGCGTGAACAGCGGCAGCTACCAGATCCCCGAGCACGGCGCCTGGACACTGTGCATGAATATCACCCCGACCAGCATTGAATATCAGCTTGCCGACGCCCGCCTGCTGGCAGTGGATGGTCATCAGCATTTGCCGGTCAACGCGCCCACTCCTCAGGCCCTGCTTGAGGCCATCGTTGAATGCTGGCGGCATATCCACCGCCGCTACCCGCAGCACAGCATCAATCTCGCCCTTGGCGTGCATGGACAGGTTGATCCGATTACCGGCGTTTCACAAACCATGCCCCAGGCACGCTGGAAAACACCGATCGAAATAAAGTATCTGCTTGAGGAGCGGCTTGGCGTGCAGGTTCGGGTGGATAACGACTGCGTGATGCTGGCGCTGGCGGAGAAGTGGCAGCATCAGGGTACACAGCAGGATTTTTGCGTGATCAACGTCGACTACGGTATCGGCTCGTCATTTGTGATTAACGATCATATTTATCGCGGCAGTCTGTACGGCAGCGGGCAGATTGGGCATACGATTGTCAATCCTGACGGCAAAGCCTGCGACTGCGGAAGATACGGTTGCCTCGAAACCGTCGCCTCTCTCAGCGCGCTGAAAAAACAGGCCCGAATGTGGCTCAAAACGCAGCCTGAAGCAACGCTCTCCCCTGAGCAGTTAACCACGGCGTCGCTCATTGAGGCCTGGAAAGAGGGAGATGTGCAAATTCGCGCATGGGTTGATAACGCTGCCAACGCGATTGGCTTAAGCCTCTATAATTTCCTGAATATATTAAATATTAATCAAATATGGCTTTACGGGCGCAGCTGCGCCTTCGGTGAGCAGTGGCTGGAAAGTATCGTCAAACAAACGGGTTTCAACCCCTTTGACCACCGGGATACGCCGCGAGCGCACGCCACCCAAATTGGCTTTGGCCAGCTGACACGCGCCCAGCAGCTGATGGGGATAGGTTATCTGTACGTTGAGGAGCAATTGCAGACGCTGGTTTAGTCATAAACGAACGTGGCGGAGCGCAAATTTGTGTATTACGTTTAAATCACACGTCTCTCATAACGAGCTGATTATGAACACACTCCGCTATTTTGATTTTGGCGCTTCCCGCTCTCTATTGCTGCTTATCGCCCGCATCGCCGTGGTGATTCTGTTTATTCTTTTTGGCTACCCCAAACTGCTGGGCTTTGACGGTACGGTGCAGTACATGGCCGCCTCCGGCGCGCCGATGCCGACCCTGGCGGCGATTATCGCCGTCATTATGGAAGTGCCTGCCGCGATTCTGATTGTGCTCGGCTTTTTCACCCGCCCGCTGGCGGTCATCTTTATTTTCTACACCCTGGGCACGGCGGTGATTGGCCATCACTACTGGGATATGACTGGCGATGCGGTATTGCCGAACATGATTAACTTCTGGAAAAACGTCAGCATCGCCGGCGCTTTCCTGCTGCTGGCGGTAACCGGCCCCGGGGCGATCTCCCTCGACCGCCGCTAATCTCCAGACGCAAAAAAGGCCGCATACGCGGCCTTTTTGATGTCAACGCTAACGCTTACGCATATACCGGGAAGCGGGCGCAGATATCCAGCACTTTACCTTTCACGCGCTCAATGACCGCGTCGTCATTGATATTGTCCAGCACGTCACACATCCAGCCAGCCAGCTCTTTGACTTCCGCTTCTTTAAAGCCGCGGCGAGTCACTGCCGGAGAACCGATACGGATACCGGAGGTTACGAACGGGCTCTTCGGATCGTTCGGCACGCTGTTTTTGTTGACGGTGATGTTGGCGCGGCCCAGGGCAGCGTCAGCTTCTTTACCGGTCAGGTTTTTATCCACCAGGTCCAGCAGGAACAGGTGGTTCTCAGTACCGCCAGACACCACTTTGTAGCCGCGGTTCAGGAACACTTCCACCATCGCTTTAGCGTTTTTCGCAACCTGCTGCTGGTAAACTTTAAACTCTGGCTCCATCGCTTCTTTCAGCGCCACCGCTTTCGCCGCGATAACGTGCATCAGCGGGCCGCCCTGCGCGCTTGGGAACACTGCAGAGTTCAGTTTTTTGTACAGCTCTTCGCTACCGCCTTTCGCCAGAATCAGGCCGCCGCGCGGACCCGCCAGGGTTTTGTGGGTGGTGGTGGTCACAACGTGAGCATGCGGAACCGGGTTCGGGTACACGCCAGCGGCAATCAGGCCTGCCACGTGCGCCATATCGACGAACAGGTAAGCGCCGATGCTGTCAGCGATTTCACGCATTTTCGCCCAGTCAACGATACCGGAGTAAGCGGAGAAACCACCGATGATCATCTTCGGTTTGTGTTCCTGAGCCTGCTTCGCCATGTCGTCGTAGTCAATTTTACCGGACTCATCAATACCGTAAGGGATGATGTTGTACAGTTTGCCGGAGAAGTTAACCGGGGAGCCGTGAGTCAGGTGGCCGCCCTGCGCCAGGTTCATACCGAGCACGGTGTCGCCCGGCTGCAGCAGCGCGGTGTAGACGGCAAAGTTAGCCTGGGAGCCGGAGTGCGGCTGGACGTTAGCATAGTCAGCGCCGAACAGTTCTTTCGCGCGGTCGATTGCCAGCTGTTCAACCACGTCGACGTATTCACAGCCGCCGTAGTAACGCTTGCCCGGATACCCTTCAGCATATTTGTTGGTCAGCTGAGAGCCCTGCGCCTGCATAACGCGCGGACTGGTGTAGTTTTCGGAGGCGATCAGTTCGATGTGCTCTTCCTGACGTACTTTTTCCTGCTCCATAGCCTGCCACAGTTCGGCATCATAATCGGCAATGTTCATTTCACGCTTTAACATCCGCATCTCCTGACTCAGCTAACAATAAAATTTCGGCCTAAAAAGGCGGTCCGATTGGACAACGGCCCACAGTATAACCGAATCATTCTGTGATAACAGGTCTTGACAAAGGATTTTACGCAAACGATTGGCTCCGCATGACACAAGGCTTTGAGCAATAACGCCTCTCTCAGTATCAACGGATTTCTTTTCAGGTTTGTGATGCAAATTCTTCATGTTGTAACTGGATCGGGGGAATGTGTTAAAGAACCATTTACAACGCAGGGTTATTTCTTTAAGATGCATTTAAAATGCATCATTAAGATAACACATAAGGAAGCACGCTATGCTTGACGCTCAAACCATCGCCACGGTAAAAGCCACCATTCCCCTGCTGGTAGAGACCGGCCCGAAATTAACCGCCCATTTCTACGATCGTATGTTCGCGCATAATCCGGAGCTCAAAGAGATCTTCAACATGAGCAACCAGCGCAACGGCGATCAGCGTGAAGCGTTATTCAACGCTATTGCCGCCTACGCCAGCAATATCGATAACCTGCCTGCCCTGCTGCCGGCGGTGGAAAAGATCGCCCAGAAACACACCAGCTTCCAGATCAAACCGGAGCAGTACAATATTGTTGGCAGCCATCTGCTGGCGACCCTCGATGAAATGTTCAGTCCGGGCCAGGAAGTGCTCGATGCCTGGGGTAAAGCCTACGGCGTGCTGGCGAACGTCTTTATCGGCCGTGAAGCCGAGATCTATCAGCAAAACGCCAGTAAAACCGGCGGCTGGGAAGGGACCCGCGCGTTTCGCATCGTGAAGAAAACCCCGCGCAGCCAGCTTATCACCAGCTTTGAGCTCGAACCGGTTGATGGCCAGCCGGTCGCCGATTACCAGCCTGGCCAGTACCTGGCCATCTGGCTGAAACCGGAAGGCTTCGAATATCAGGAAATCCGCCAGTATTCCCTGACCCGCAAAGCGGACGGCAAAGGCTACCGCATTGCGGTTAAACGCGAGGAAGGCGGTCAGGTTTCCAGCTGGCTGCATAACCATGCCAGCGAAGGCGATGTGGTCTATCTGGCCGCCCCGGCGGGAGATTTCTTCCTTAACGTTAAGCCGCAGACGCCAGTCACCCTGCTCTCCGGCGGCGTCGGGCAAACGCCGATGCTGGCGATGCTGGATGCGCTGGCGAAGAGCGGTCATCAGGGTCAGGTGAACTGGTTCCATGCGGCGGAAAATGGCGACGTTCACGCCTTTGCCGATGAAGTGAAGGCGCTCGGCGCGGCGCTGCCGGCGTTTACCTCTCACGTCTGGTATCGCACCCCGACTGAGGCCGACCGTCAGGCTGGACGTTTTGATAGCGAAGGTTTGATGGATTTAGCAGCAGTGGCGGACAATATTCGCGACCCGCAGATGCAGTATTATCTCTGCGGCCCGGTAGCGTTTATGCAGTTTGCAGCGAAGCAGCTGGTCGAATTAGGGGTCAACAAAGACAACATTCATTACGAATGCTTCGGCCCGCATAAGGTGCTGTAAGCCCCGACGACGCGGGGATCTGTAGGCCGGGTAAGCGCAGCGCCACCCGGCAATACTGCAGCGAGCGGCGAGCGTTAAATCGCCGCGTCGTCTTCTTCGCCGGTACGAATACGAATGACCCGCGCCACGTCGAAGACAAAGATTTTACCGTCGCCGATTTTACCGGTCTGTGCGGTACGGATGATGGTATCCACACAGGTATCGACGATATCGTCGGTCACCACAATTTCAATTTTTACTTTCGGCAGAAAATCGACCATATACTCGGCACCACGGTACAGTTCGGTGTGCCCTTTCTGGCGGCCAAAGCCTTTCACTTCCGTTACCGTCATCCCGGTGATGCCGACTTCGGCCAGCGCTTCACGCACGTCATCCAGTTTGAAAGGTTTAATAATCGCATCAATCTTTTTCATGGGGTTCCTGTCTTAATCGCGTAACCGGTTGCTTACCGTATCATAACTTGCGCTATAGTGCGGAGCTACTCTTTAAAGTCGTTGGCGTCGAGCTCATGGCGCGACAGCAGCTTATAGAATTCGGTGCGGTTGCGCCCTGCCATCCGCGCGGCGTGAGTGACGTTGCCCTTGGTAATTTGCAGCAGCTTGCGCAGGTAGTTCAGCTCAAACTGATTGCGCGCCTCCACGAAGGTCGGCAGCGCCGTGTTCTCGCCCTCCAGCGCTTGCTCAACCAGCGCGTCGCCGATCACTGGCGACGAAGTCAGGGCCACGCACTGCTCGATCACGTTCACCAGCTGGCGCACGTTGCCCGGCCATTTGGCGGCCATCAGCCGCTTCATTGCATCGCTGGAAAACGCCCGCACGAACGGCTTATGGCGATCGGCGGACTGACGCAGCAGATGGTTGGCCAACAGCGGGATGTCTTCCGTACGTTCGGAGAGCGGCGGTATTTTCAGGTTCACTACGTTGAGGCGGTAGAACAGGTCTTCACGAAACTCGCCGCGGGCCATCGCCTTCGGCAGGTCGCGGTGGGTGGCGGAGATAATCCGCACGTTGATTTCGATATCGCGGTTGCTGCCCAGCGGGCGCACCTTGCGCTCCTGCAGGACGCGCAGCAGCTTCACCTGCAACGCAACCGGCATATCACCGATCTCGTCGAGAAACAGCGTACCACCCTCAGCGGCCTGGAATAATCCTTCACGGTTACTGACCGCGCCGGTAAAAGCGCCCCGCGCATGGCCAAACAGTTCGGATTCGAGCAGCTGTTCCGGCAGCGCGCCGCAGTTGATCGCCACGAACGGCTTATCATGACGCGGGCTGGCGTTGTGGATCGCCTGGGCGACGATCTCCTTCCCGGTCCCGCTCTGGCCATTAATCAGTACGCTGACATCCGATTGCGCCACCATCCCGGCCTGCTCAAGCAGGCGCAGCATCAGCGGGCTGCGGGTTACAATCGCCTGGCGCCAGGCTTCGTCGGTGGCCGGCGAGCGCTGCTCCAGCGCCTCATCAATGGCTTTATATAAGGCATCTTTATCGACCGGCTTGGTCAGGAAGCTGAACACCCCCTGCTGGGTAGCCGCCACGGCGTCGGGAATCGAACCGTGAGCGGTGAGAATGATCACCGGCATGCCGGGGTGGCCCTTCTGGATCTCGCTAAACAGCTGCAGGCCGTCCATTTCATCCATCCGCAGATCGCTAATCACCAGATCCACTTTCTCACGCCCCAGCACGCGCAGCGCTTCCGGCCCGCTCTCGGCGGTGACCACGCTGTAGCCTTCGCTGACCAGGCGCATGCCCAGTAGCTTCAACAGTCCCGGATCGTCATCCACCAGCAGTAAACGCGCCGGTTTACGGATCGTCATGGATCACCTCCGGCACTTTTTCGCTGCCGAAATTGCCGCCCGGCTTGCGGCTGGAGAGCTGGCGTTCGATATCCGTCAGGTTCTCCAGCTTGCGGGTGGTCAGCTCCAGCTGCTCGCGCAGCGCCAGCTCCTGCTGACGCAGTGTCTCCAGTTCGCTATCGCTGGACTGCTGAAGCTTCGCGTAACGGGCACGCTCTTCCACCAGCTGCAGCTGACGGGTCTGGCCGTCGCGCCAGAGCTGATACAGCGGGCGGACCTGAACGGCGATTTGCGGGCTGAAGGTATCGAGACGCGCCACCAGGTCGCGGCGCTCCTCAGGGGTAATTTTAGCATCAGCAAGCAGGATGCCGCGACGGAACGCGTCCTGCCAGCTGTCGTCGGTATGGCGTTTCGCCTCCGCCCGCGCCTGCGCCGGCGCGAGGCGATCGGCACAGTCAATGCCCCGCAGCCAGTAGAGGGGATTTTTGTCGCTGGCATCGCTGCTGTGCGCCCAGATATCCGCGCAGTCTACCGCGACAAAATCGGCCACCTGATGCTGCGCCTGCCCGGGGGCGGCGGTACCTTCCGCGGTATGCGGTGAAAAGCCGGCGGAACACCCCGCCAGCGTCAGACAAGCAATGCCTGAAAGCAGCCATCCGCTGAGGGAACGGCGCCAGGCCAGGAATTGGGACATAGTTCCCCGATATCGATTCATAAGTTGGATTATTCCGGCGCTGAGGGAAGCGTAATGCGAAAACAGACCTGCCCGGCGGGCGCATCAACTAAGCTGAGCTCCCCTTGCATCTGCCGGACGCAGTCGCGGGCGATACTCAACCCCAGTCCACTGCCCTTAACGGCCCCTTTACGCTGGTGACTCCCCTGGTAAAAAGGCTCGAATATCATGTTTTTTTCCGCGGCCGGGATCGGTTCGCCGCTGTTGGCGACATCAATACGCACCTGATCTCCGTGCCGGTAGCTATGGATACGGATGTTACCGGATTCAGCACCATAGTGCACCGCATTGGAGTAGAGATTATCCATTACGCTTATCAATAGCGCAGGCTCTGCCAGGCAACGCCGCGCCTGCAGCGTCAGTTCGGTATGCATCAGTTTAGCCCGCGCGGGCAGGCTGTGCGCCGCCACGACGTTTTCCACCAGTTCCACCAGGTCCACCGCTTCGCGAGCCACCGGGCCGTCGGCCTGTTTTCGGTTATAGTCCAGCAGCTGTTCAATCAGCTTTTGCAGGTTACGGCTACTGCTGTCGAGGATCTCGACAATCTCCTGCTGCTCAGGGGTCAGGGGCCCCGCGACCCGGTCGGCCAACAGCTCGGTACCTTCACGCATACTGGCCAACGGGGTTTTCAGCTCATGCGACAGATGGCGAAGAAATTGATGCCGCTGCGACTCCAGCCACGCCAGGCGCTCGCTGAGCCAGATGATGCGCTTGCCCACCGATCGCAGCTCGCGCGGGCCGGTAAACAATGCGGCGTCGTCCAGCGACTTTCCTGCCCCCAGCTGATTGATCATTCTTTCGATGCCTTTCACCGGGCCGATAATCATGCGGGTGAAGAGTAGCACCAGCGCCAGGCTCAGCAGAAACAGCACCAGCGCCTGCCAGCCGAAAAACTGGCCGCGTTCGGCTATCTCCTGCTGCAGCTGTTGGCCACGAGAATAGACGACCGCCCGGGTCGCCTGCACCATATCGCTGTTATTACTGGCGAAAACTTCCAGTCTGGCGGCTGCCTGGGCATCGGGTCCGCTATTTTTACACTGCAGCTGCGCCAGATCGCTGACATCCTGACGCAGCGCCTGCCAGAGCTTCTCGTCCGGCAGCACGCCGGCGTGGGCGTCCAGCATCTGGCTGTAGCGCTGCCGCTGGTTTTGATAGACGCGCGCCAGCGTCGGATCGTCCAGCACGCAGTACTGGCGATAGCTGCGCTCCATCTCCAGTGCGGCATTGATCATCGCCTCGCTGCGTCGGGCGTCGACCAGGGTGGTACGGTTAATATGCGCCGCCTGGGCGCTAAGGGCGTTCAGGCTCTGCCAGGCCTGCCAGGCCAGCACCAGCAATGGCAGCAGGATCAGCACAAAAGAGAGCGTCACCAGCTGACGCAGCGAACGGGGGAAAAGAGAGAGTCGCTTCAAGGATGTTGTCTCAATCATTAGCTCTGGTCGATGCTAACTGAGGAGAGCGCCGGAGAAAAGCGCTACCGCTGGTTACTGCGCCGCAGAAACAACAAAGCCAGGCGCAAGGCCTGGCTTTGTTCAGGAATGAGGCGGTGCCTTACTCGACGTTTCGCCCGATGTCTGATAAAGCCAGGCTGTTATCAGGAGTTGGACGGCAGGCACCTGTTTGTGCGTCATTCGAAGTTTATGTAGCGCGTCCCGAAGGGGCTGACATAAGAAGGTGAATGAGCCACTGGTTAATATTATGCATGAACTATGCCAGCTCTCAAAACATTTTATTAACATACTGATATATATGACATTAACCGCAAGAACAGTCGAACTACCTCTGTTTATTTTTCACCCGCGTTGTCGCTATTTAGCGACACCAAATAGGCTACCGATTACTCATCATTTAAATCAATAACTTAAGTGTCGCCTATTGACGACACTGCAATATCGCAGTTGTCGGCAATTCCCGACACCCTGGCGTGCCGACCATCACAGATAAAAAAAAGCCCCCTGTCAGGCAGGGGGCTGATACGTTCGCGTGAAGCGCGGCGGGAAGATTAACCCAGCTGTTTACGCGCGTTACGGAAGATACGCATCCACGGGCTATCCTCGCCCCAGTTCTCCGGGTGCCAGGAGTTGCTTACGGTGCGGAAGACGCGTTCCGGGTGCGGCATCATGATGGTCGCGCGCCCGCTTTCGCTGGTCACCGCGGTGATACCGTTCGGGGAACCGTTCGGGTTCGCCGGATAGGTTTCGGTCACTTTGCCGAAGTTATCCACGAAGCGCAGCGCCACCAGACCTTTGCTCTCCAGCTGAGCCAGATGCGCGCTGTCGCGCACTTCCACCTGACCTTCGCCGTGGGAGACCGCAATCGGCATCCGTGAGCCAACCATGCCTTCCAGCAGCAGGGATGGGCTTTGCGTCACTTCCACCAGGCTAAAGCGCGCTTCAAAGCGGTCAGACTGGTTGCGCACAAAGCGCGGCCACAGGTCGCTGCCCGGGATCAGCTCGCGCAGGTTGGACATCATCTGACAGCCGTTGCACACGCCGAGCGCCAGCGTCTGCGGACGATGGAAGAAGGTCGCGAACTCATCGCGCACGCGCTCGTTGAACAGAATCGACTTCGCCCAGCCCTCGCCCGCGCCCAACACGTCGCCGTAGGAGAAGCCGCCGCAGGCTACCAGGGCATGGAAATCGCCCAGACCGGTCCGGCCGGCCAGCAGGTCGCTCATATGCACGTCGATGGCGTCAAAGCCGGCGCGATGGAAGGCGGCCGCCATTTCAACGTGGGAGTTCACCCCCTGCTCGCGCAGGACGGCCACTTTCGGCCGCGCGCCGGTGGCAATGTACGGGGCGGCGACGTCGTCGTTAATATCAAACGAGAGCTTCACATTGAGGCCCGGGTCGGCATCATTGGCTTTCGCCTCATGCTCCTGATCGGCGCAGGCCGGGTTGTCGCGCAGACGCTGCATCTGCCAGGTGGTTTCCGCCCACCACATGCGCAGCGTGGTGCGGCTTTCGCTGAACACCGTCTGACCGCCGGCGGTCAGCACGAAGCGATCGCCCTCAACCGCTTTACCGAGGTAATGCACGCAGTCCGCCAGGCCGTTAACCGCCAGAATGGCTTCCACCGCCTCACGGTCTGCGGCGCGGACCTGAATCACCGCCCCCAGCTCTTCGTTGAACAGCGCGGCCAGATGGTCGTCGCCCAGCGCGGCGATATCCGCTTCCACGCCGCAGTGGCCGGTAAAGGCCATTTCCGCCAGCGTGACAAGCAGACCGCCGTCGGAGCGGTCGTGGTAGGCCAGCAGTTTACGCTGCGCCACCAGGGCCTGCATCGCATTCCAGAAGCCTTTCAGTTGCGCGACATCGCGCACGTCAGCCGGCTTGTCGCCGAGCTGGCGATAGACCTGCGCCAGCGCCGTCGCGCCCAGCGCGTTGTGCCCTTTACCGAGGTCGATCAGCAGCAGGGCGTTATCTTCCGTCGAAAGCTGCGGCGTGACGGTATGACGGACATCTTCGACACGGGCGAAGGCAGAGATGACCAGCGACAGCGGAGAGGTCATCTCGCGCTGCTCGCTGCCTTCCTGCCAGCGGGTTTTCATCGACATCGAGTCTTTACCGACCGGAATGGTCAGGCCCAGCGCCGGGCACAGCTCTTCGCCTACCGCTTTTACCGCCTCATACAGGCCAGCGTCTTCGCCCGGGTGACCTGCGGCGGCCATCCAGTTAGCTGACAGTTTCACGCGATTCAGCTCGCCAATCTGCGTGGCGGCGATGTTGGTCAGCGCTTCGCCGACCGCCAGACGGCCAGAGGCCGCGAAGTCCAGCAGGGCGACCGGGGCGCGCTCGCCCATCGCCATCGCTTCGCCATAGTAGCTGTCGAGGCTGGCGGTGGTCACCGCGCAGTTGGCCACCGGGATCTGCCACGGGCCAACCATCTGGTCGCGGGCGACCATACCGGTCACGGTGCGGTCGCCGATGGTGACGAGGAAGGTTTTCTCGGCCACCGTCGGCAGATGCAGAACGCGGTTAACCGCATCGGCAAGGGTAATCGGTTGGCGATCCAGTGCACTACCCTGAGCTTTCAGAGTCTGCACGTCGCGGGTCATTTTCGGCGTTTTGCCGAGCAGGACGTCCAGCGGCAGGTCGATCGGCTGATCGTTAAAGTGGCTGTCGCTCAGGCTCAGATGCTGCTCAGCGGTGGCTTCGCCGATAACGGCATAAGGCGCGCGCTCGCGGCGGCACAGTTCGTCGAACAGCGGCAGCTGCTCCGGGGCGACCGCCAGAACATAACGTTCCTGCGATTCGTTACACCAGATCTCCAGCGGACTCATCCCTGGCTCATCGCTGAGAATATCGCGCAGCTGGAATTTACCGCCGCGGCCGCCGTCGCTCACCAGCTCCGGCATAGCGTTGGAGAGACCGCCGGCGCCAACGTCGTGGATAAAGAGGATCGGGTTGGCGTCGCCCAACTGCCAGCAGCGGTCGATCACTTCCTGACAGCGGCGCTCCATTTCCGGGTTGTCACGCTGTACGGAGGCGAAATCGAGATCGGCATCGGACTGGCCGGAGGCCATAGAAGACGCCGCGCCGCCGCCGAGGCCGATATTCATCGCCGGGCCGCCCAGCACGATCAGCTTCGCGCCGACGGTAATCTCGCCCTTCTGCACGTGCTCACCGCGGATGTTGCCGATACCGCCGGCCAGCATGATCGGTTTGTGGTAGCCACGCAGCTCTTCGCCATTGTGGCTGGTGACTTTCTCTTCATAGGTGCGGAAGTAGCCGTTCAGCGCCGGACGACCAAATTCGTTGTTAAACGCCGCGCCGCCCAGCGGGCCTTCGGTCATGATGTCCAGGGCGGTGACAATGCGATCCGGTTTACCGAAATCTTCTTCCCACGGCTGTTCGAAGCCCGGGATACGCAGGTTGGAAACCGAGAAGCCCACCAGGCCCGCTTTCGGCTTCGCGCCGCGGCCGGTGGCGCCTTCATCGCGGATTTCGCCGCCGGAGCCAGTTGCCGCGCCCGGCCATGGAGAGATGGCCGTCGGGTGGTTATGGGTTTCCACCTTCATCAGAATGTGCGCCGGCTCCTGATGGAAGTCGTAGCGCCCGGTCTGATGGTCGGCGAAATAGCGCCCGACTTCAGACCCTTCCATCACCGCGGCATTATCTTTATAGGCCGACAGCACGTAGTCCGGCGTTTTTTCAAAGGTGTTTTTGATCATTTTGAACAGCGACTTCGGCTGCTGTTCGCCGTCGATGATCCAGTCGGCGTTGAAAATCTTGTGGCGACAGTGCTCTGAGTTCGCCTGGGCGAACATATACAGCTCGATATCGTTCGGGTTGCGTCCCAGGCGGGTAAACGCGTCCTGCAGGTAGTCAATTTCGTCGTCGGCCAGCGCCAGACCCAGACGGAGGTTGGCGTCAATCAGCGCCTGACGCCCTTCGCCCAGCAGGTCGACGCTGGTGACCGGCGTCGGCTGATGGTGAGCAAACAGCTTCTCGCCCGCTTCCAGCTCGTCGAAGACGCTCTCCATCATGCGGTCGTGCAGCTCCGCCGCCACCGCGGCCCACTGCGCTTCGGTCAGGGTTGAGGCTTCAACGTAATACGCCACGCCGCGCTCAAGACGCACAACCTGCGCCAGACCGCAGTTGTGAGCGATATCGGTAGCTTTAGAAGACCAGGGAGAGATGGTGCCAGGGCGAGGGGTCACGAGCAGTAATTTACCGGTCGGGGTATGGCTGCTTAAGCTCGGGCCATACTGAAGCAGTCGCGCCAGGCGCTCGCGATCGTCAGCGCTCAGCGGGGCATTCAGATCGGCAAAATGAATATATTCGGCATATATGGCGCTTACCGGAAGGTTGGCCGCCTGAAATCGTGCCAGCAGTTTATTAATACGGAATGCCGACAGTGCAGGTGAACCACGCAAAATTTCCATCATAAGTCTCTCGTCTTCGAAGCTTTCAGGGTGAGCCAGGGGGGGAAACGGGCGTCATTATAGTGAATCCTGCGCCCCGACGAAACCGTTTGCGTAGAAATAAAATCATTGATGCTGTTTATCAATAAATGTGACGACCATCGCGAATAAGTTGCCAACTGGCGCATTATTAAGCAGAATGCCGCACATTCGACGACAACCTTGCGTTTTTTCCGGACATCGCCTGCTGAGGAACCTGAAGCTGCAGAAGATTAACTCTCTGAAAAAATTAAAGATTAATTATCTGCTGATCGGCATTGTCACCCTTTTGCTGGCGGCGGCCCTGTGGCCGTCGATCCCCTGGTCTGGTAAACCCGAGAACCGGGTGGCGGGCATTATCGCTCGCGGCGAGCTGCGCATCAGCACCATCAACTCGCCAATGACCTTCGCCACCATGAACAATAAAGCGTTCGGTCTGGATTATGAACTGGCGAAGCAGTTTGCCGACTACCTTGGCGTAACGCTTAAGATAACCGTCCGGCAAAACATCAGCCAGCTGTTTGACGACCTCGACGACGGTCAGGCCGATATGCTGGCCGCCGGACTGGTCTATAACCAGGAGCGAGTGAAAAACTATCAGGCCGGCCCCACCTACTATTCTGTTTCGCAACAGCTGGTCTACCGCGTCGGCAATACCCGGCCGCGCACCCTCGCGGCGCTGACCGCCGAGCAGCTCACTATCGCTCCGGGCCACGTGGCGATCAACGACCTGCAGACCTTAAAAGCCGAGAAATACCCGGATCTTGCCTGGCGCGTGGACGAAAAACGCGGTACCACGGCGCTGATGCAGGCGGTGATTGACGGTAAACTTGATTACACCATCGCCGACTCGGTGGCCGTCAGCCTGTTTCAGCGCGTCCATCCGGAGCTGGCGGTGGCCCTCGATATCACCGACGAACAGCCGGTCACCTGGTTTAGCGCCCGGGACGACGATAATTCGCTGTCGGCGGCAATGCTTGATTTCTTCAACAACATCAATGAAGACGGCACCCTGGCGCGCCTCGAGGAGAAGTACCTCGGCCACGGCAACGATTTCGATTATGTCGATACCCGCACCTTCCTGCGCGCGGTGGAAAATATTCTTCCGGAGGTGCAGCCGCTGTTTGAAAAATACGCCCGCGAGATTGACTGGCGCCTGCTGGCCGCCATCGCCTGGCAGGAATCCCACTGGGATCCGCAGGCCACCTCCCCTACCGGCGTGCGCGGTATGATGATGCTCACACGCAATACGGCACAAAGCCTGGGTCTAACCGACCGCACCGATGCGGCGCAGAGTATCGACGGCGGCATGCGCTACCTGCAGGATATGATGGATAAAGTGCCGGATTCGATCCCGAAAGATGAACGCATTTGGTTTGCGCTGGCCGCTTATAATATGGGTTATGCCCATATGCTGGACGCCATGGCGCTCACCCGCAAACAGAAAGGCAATCCTAACAGCTGGGCGGACGTTAAGCTGCGTTTACCCTTGCTGAGCCAGAAACCCTATTACAGCAAACTAAAATACGGCTATGCCCGCGGCCATGAGGCCTACGCCTATGTGGAAAACATCCGCAAATATCAGATAAGCCTTGTCGGCTATTTGTCAGAGAAGGAGCGCCAGCAGCAGCAAACGCTGGCCCTGGCGGAGGATTACCCGGCCGTGCTCCCCAATGAGCTCGAACAGCCGCAGGAGACCACCCTGCCCTTTTTCAAGTTTCGCGCCGATAAGCAGATGGATAATGCCCGGATGAAACTCCCCGGCCACCTGTATTAACTTTCCCCAGTCTGCTCCCGGGCTTTCTTCAGCGCTTTTTTCTCTTCCCGCCGCCAGCGGAAGAAGTCGCTCAGCATGGCAGAGCAGGACTCTGCCAGCACGCCTTCGCTAATCTCAACCCGATGGTTCATTCCCGGGTGGTGCAGAACATCCATCAGCGAGCCGGCGGCGCCGGTCTTGGCATCCCTGGCGCCAAACACCAGGCGGGCGATACGGCTGTGCACCATCGCGCCCGCGCACATGACGCAGGGCTCGAGGGTCACGTACAGCGTGGCGTCGATCAGGCGGTAGTTTTGCAGCACCAGTCCGCCCTGGCGTAAGGCCATAATCTCCGCATGGGCGGTGGGGTCGTGACGGCCTATCGGCCGGTTCCAACCCTCGCCAATGACCTGATTGTTATGCACCAGCACCGCGCCCACCGGCACCTCGCCCTCTTCCCAGGCGCGTTTCGCCAGCGTCAGGGCATGACGCATCCAGTATTCATCATTGAGTTCGAGGTCAGACACAGCGGCCACTCCAGCAGAAAAAGCGGGGCGCATTATACATGGGCGCTATCAATTACACACTATTACTCCAGCTGCTGAAGCTCTCCCTGAGGGGTTACCCGCCAGCGATGCTGGCAAAAGCCGAGCAATGGATTATCCTGCTCACTATCGCTATAGCCGCTATACAGCCGCAGCGGGGCGCCAATCTTTTTCTCCAGCTGTACCACCTTTTCATGCCCCAGGCAGCGCAGGGTCAATACCCAGCCGCCCCAGCGGCGCGCGGTGCGGCTGGCTATCAGATTCACCCGCGGCAACCAGAGGGTATCGCGATAGACCTGCTCCACCAGCGACTGCGGCGAGCCGGTGATCAACCAGACGTCGGCATCGGTGCTGGTCAGGTAGGCGGTAAGCCGCGCATGAACTACCGGAAACGCCGTCACATGATGGCGAAACCAGCCGACAAACTCCGCTTCCAGCCGCTTCAGCACCGCCTCGCGGCGGCCAAAGGTTGTCGCCCACAGCAGGAGGCTCATCGGCCAGCGCGCCGCCCGTCCGCTCACTGCCAGTCCGGCAAGGATCACCGGCCCCATCGCCACCACCAGCAACAGGTTCAGCGGCAAATGGCGCAGCAGATAGCGCAGAAAACTGCCGAACATATCCTGTTGGTGTAAGGTTCCGTCCAGATCGAAAAACACCACTCTCCGTTCAGTGTGCTGCAAACTGCCTCCTTTATCTCAGAACTCGCTTCTCGTTAGGGTAAGCTTAACAGCCTGACGCCATGTCGAGGGAAAACATCCCCTGCCGTTAAGAAAGAATTAAAGTAGCAGGCGAAGGAAAAATTGTGGCTTAAGAATTTTTAATTCATGGTATACCCCTTATAATCGAATAAAAATTCTGTCAGTCACGAGCCGGACGGCTCCAGCGGAGCTCCAATGAACTGTTTAACGCGTATTCGTCAGCGCTATCCCACCCTGGCGGCGAGCGACAAAAAGTTGGCCGATTATATTCTGAGCCAGCCCGATGAGACCCGGCACCTCAGCTCGCAGCAGCTGGCAGCGGAAGCCGGTGTGAGTCAGTCCAGCGTGGTTAAATTTGCCCAGAAGCTGGGATTCAAAGGCTTTCCGGCGCTGAAGCTGGCCCTTAGTGAAGCGCTGGCGAGTAGCCCGGATCCGCACTCCGTCCCGGTGCATAACCACATTCGCGGTGACGATCCGCTGCGTCTGGTCGGCGAGAAACTCATTAAAGACAATGTCGCCGCCATGCATGCCTCGCTGGACGTCAACACTGAAGAGACGCTACGGGAAGCCGTCACGCTGCTGCGCAACGCCCGGCGAGTGATCGTCACCGGGATTGGCGCCTCCGGCCTGGTGGCGCGTAACTTTAGCTGGAAGCTGATGAAGATCGGCATCAACGCTGTTTCTGAGCAGGATATGCATGCCCTGCTGGCGACGGTGCAGGCCATGTCCAGCGACGATCTTCTGCTGGCGATCTCTTACTCCGGCGAGCGCCGGGAGATCAATATGGCGGCCGGTGAAGCGCTGCGCGTCGGCTGTAAGATCCTGGCGATCACCGGGTTTAGCCCGAACGCCCTGCAACAGCAGGCGACCCACTGCCTGTATACTATCGCCGAAGAACAGGCGACGCGCAGCGCGGCCATCTCCTCCACCAGCGCGCAAATGATGCTCACCGATCTGCTGTTTATGGGGCTGGTGCAGCAGGATCTGGAGCGGGCGCCGGAGCGCATTCGCCATAGCGAAGCGCTGGTGAAAAAGCTGGTCTGAGCAGAAAATGGGCGTATAATGCCCGCCCTGTTTGTGTTGTTTCTGAGACTTTCCTGATGGCGCTGTTAATTACCAAAAAATGCATCAACTGCGATATGTGCGAGCCGGAGTGCCCGAATGAGGCCATTTCGATGGGTGAGAGCATTTATGAGATTAACAGCGACCGCTGCACCGAGTGCGTGGGTCATTACGACACGCCAACCTGCCAGAAAGTGTGCCCGATCCCGAATACGATCCTGAAAGATCCGGCACACGTCGAGAGTGAAGAACAGCTGTGGGATAAATTCGTGCTGATGCACCACGCGGATAAAATTTAACCGCCCTCCTGGCTAGCTTTCGACAATCACCGTGGCGCAGGCGTAGTGGCGTTCATCAGCGAGAGTAACGTGAATAGCGCTTACTCCCATGCGTTCAGCTAAAAGGTTTGCTTCACCCCATAGCCGCAGCTTCGGCTTGCCCAGCTCGTCGTTGTAAACCTCGAACTGGTTAAACGCCAGCCCGTTACGGATCCCGGTTCCCAGCGCTTTCGCCGCCGCTTCCTTGACCGCAAAGCGTTTCGCCAGGAAACGCACCGGCTGCTGGTGCTGCTCCCAGATGCTCCATTCATGGTCGCTCAGCACCCGGCGGGCAAGGCGATCGCCGCTGCGGGCGATCACCGCTTCGATGCGGGCGATCTCGACGATGTCGGTACCCAACCCGAGAATGGCCATTAGCCGCGCGCTTCCAGCATCAGACACTTCATTTCCGCCACCGCCTCTTTCAGGCCGCTCATCACCGCACGGCCAATAATCGCGTGACCGATATTCAGCTCATGCATTTCCGGCAGCGCAGCAATCGCTTTCACGTTGTGGTAGGTCAGACCGTGGCCGGCATTCACCTTCAGGCCGAGGCTGGCGGCGTAGGTGGCCGCTTTGGCAATACGTTCCAGCTCCCTGGCCTGCTCGGCGTCGGTTTTGGCATCGGCATAGCAGCCGGTGTGGATTTCGATATAGGGCGCGCCAACGTCCGCCGCCGCTTTGATCTGCGCTTCATCCGCATCGATAAACAGGGAGACCAGGATGCCGGCATCCGCCAGGCGTTGACAGGCATCGCGCATCTTGTCGCGCTGGCCGGCGACGTCCAGCCCGCCTTCGGTGGTCACTTCCTGACGCTTCTCCGGCACCAGGCAGCAGAAGTGCGGTTTGGTTTCGCAGGCGATCGTCAGCATCTCTTCGGTGACCGCCATTTCAAGATTCATGCGGGTGTGCAGCGTCTGGCGCAGGATACGCACATCGCGATCGGTAATATGGCGACGGTCTTCGCGCAGATGCACGGTAATGCCGTCGGCGCCGGCCTGTTCGGCAATGAAAGCCGCCTGAACCGGATCCGGGTAAGCGGTGCCGCGGGCGTTACGCAAGGTCGCGATATGGTCAATATTGACCCCTAACAATAATTCAGCCATGACAATCCTCGTTAATCATTATTCGTATTATCGGCTCGCGCCTTTCGCGCGGGCATAAACTGGCGAAACAACTCCCGGCTCTTGAGCGGTTTGCCGCCGAGATAGGGCTTCAGGGCGATACGGGTAAAGCGCTTCGCGGCGCGCAGCGTATCAACATCAGGAAACTCGCGACTCGCCAATGCTTTCAAATGGTGCCCGGTAAACGTGTTGTTATCAATCACCAGGCTGGCAATAAAGCCTTTTTCTTCACGATAGCGGTAGGTCATGGTGTCGTCTACCGGCTCGCCGCTCCCGGCGCAGTGGAGAAAATCCACGCCATACCCCAGGTGCCCGAGCAGCGCCAGCTCAAAACGCCGCAGCGCGGGCTCCGGCGAGCCGCTGGCCCCGGCGAGCGCCTGAATGCAGTGCAGGTAGTCGAAAAAGAGTTCGGAGAAGCGTGTTTCGTGCTCCAGCACGCGGGAGATAAGCTCGTTAACGTAGAGACCGCTGTAGAGGGTGATGCCGCTGAGCGGCAGCGCCAGCGAAACGGCTTCCGCGCTGCGCAGGGTTTTGACTTCGCCGCGACCGCCGAAGCGAACCAGCAAGGGGGTAAAGGGCTGTAAAGCGCCTTTGAGATTAGAGCGTTTGGAGCGTGCGCCCTTGGCAACCAGGCGCACACGACCGGATTCTTCCGTGAAGACGTCCAGCATCAGGCTGGTTTCGCTCCACGGACGGCTATGCAGGACAAAGGCGCGCTGCCATCCATCCACGTTGCGTTAACTCAGAGGTCGTCAACGTAACCGAGACTGCGCAGGGCGCGCTCGTCATCGGCCCAGCCGGATTTCACTTTCACCCACAGCTCGAGGTGCACCGGCGCTTCAAACATCTCCTGCATGTCCTTACGCGCTTCGATACCGATGGTTTTAATTTTGGCGCCTTTGTTGCCAATCACCATCTTTTTCTGCCCTTCGCGCTCGACGAGGATCAGGCCGTTGATATCGTAACCGCCGCGCTCGTTGCTGACGAAACGTTCGATTTCCACGGTGACGGAGTACGGCAGCTCAGCGCCGAGGAAACGCATCAGTTTTTCACGGATGATTTCGGAGGCCATAAAGCGTTGTGAGCGATCGGTAATATAATCTTCCGGGAAGTGATGGATCGCTTCCGGCAGATGCTTACGCACGATCGCCGCGATGGTATCAACGTTGGTGCCGGTTTCCGCTGAGATCGGTACGATATCGAGGAAATTCATCTGGCTGGCGAGGAACTGCAGGTGCGGTAACAGATCCGCTTTTTCCTGCACGTTATCCACCTTGTTGACCGCGAGGATCACCGGCGCTTTCGCGTCGCGCAGCTTGTTGAGCACCATCTCGTCGTCCTGCGTCCAGCGAGTGCCTTCCACCACGAAGATGACCAGTTCCACGTCGCCAATCGAACTGCTGGCCGCTTTGTTCATTAAGCGGTTAATGGCACGCTTCTCTTCCATATGCAGGCCCGGAGTATCAACGTAAATCGCCTGATACGGCCCTTCGGTATGGATACCGACGATGCGGTGACGGGTGGTCTGCGCTTTACGGGAGGTGATCGAGATCTTCTGCCCAAGCAGCTTATTCAACAGCGTGGATTTGCCAACGTTTGGACGACCCACGATGGCGACAAACCCACAATAACTTTTTTCTTCGCTCATTCCAGCTCCAGCTTTTTCAGCGCCTGTTCGGCGGCAGCCTGCTCCGCCTTACGACGGCTGGAACCTGTGCCAACCACCGGTTCACTCAGGCCACTGACCTGGCAGTGGATAGTAAATTCCTGATCGTGCGCTTCGCCGCGAACCTGGACCACCAGGTAAGACGGCAGCGGCAGATGACGTCCCTGCAGATACTCCTGCAGACGCGTCTTCGGATCCTTTTGCTTATCGCCCGGACTGATTTCGTCCAGACGGGTCTGGTACCAGGAGAGGATTAAGCGTTCAACGTTCTGAATATCACTGTCGAGGAAAACCCCGCCAATTAACGCTTCAACGGTATCCGCGAGAATCGATTCGCGACGGAAACCGCCGCTTTTCAGCTCTCCCGGCCCGAGGCGCAGACACTCGCCCAGCTCAAACTCGCGGGCGATCTCCGCCAGCGTGTTGCCACGCACCAGCGTCGCGCGCATACGGCTCATATCGCCTTCATCGACACGAGGAAAGCGATGATACAGCGCATTCGCGATCACGAAACTTAAAATGGAGTCACCTAAAAATTCCAGGCGCTCATTATGTTTGCTGCTGGCACTGCGGTGAGTTAATGCCTGTTGCAACAGCTCCTGATGATGAAAAGTGTAGCCCAGCTTTCGTTGAAGCCGATTAATTACGATGGGGTTCATGCGTTACCAATAAATGAATGCGTCAAAGATGCAGCACACGAAACCGACCTGAGCATTCGCTTCAAACAGTAATTTGAAACAGACCAATACGCTTTCGTGTGCAGTGTCACCCGGCAGAGCGACAACCAAAAACTTCGGGGGGATATTCTATACGCAACGACACGGGATGTCGTTAGTTTGAATGGATTTAAATACTAAATAATTCACGCCGCTGCGATAACAGCAGCGACGTGAATTCAGCAGAGGAAATTAATGAATTCCACCAATGCGCGATAACCGCACGCCGGTCGGCCATTCACCTTCCTGCTTTTCAAAACTCATCCAGATAGCGGTTGCTTTTCCGACCAGGTTGGCTTCCGGCACAAAGCCCCAGTACCGGCTGTCGGCGCTGTTATCCCGGTTGTCGCCCATCATGAAGTACTGACCGGGCGGCACAATCCAGGTGGCCAGCGGCAGACCGGACTGATGGTAGTACATCCCAACCTGATCCTGGGCAATCGGCACCATCAGAATTCGGTGCGTCACGTCGCCCAATGTCTCCTGACGCTCGGTAAGACGAATGCCGTCGGCTTTGGTTTCGCCCTTCGGCAACTGCCAGAAACCGCTGCTCGCTTCGCCGCCGTTGCTGCGGGAGAAGGTCTGAACAAAATCGCTCGGCTCCACGTTGGAATAGGTCACCGGCAGCGCGTTGCCGCAGGCCTGTCCGGAACTGCAGCCCGGCTGAATAGTGACCTGTTTGGCAACCGGATCGTAGGTGACCTTATCACCCGGTAACCCCACCGCGCGCTTAATGTAGTCCAGACGCGGGTCTTCCGGATATTTAAATACCACGATGTCGCCGCGCTTCGGATGGCCGGTCTCGATCAGCGTTTTCTGGTAGATAGGATCTTTAATGCCGTAGGCAAATTTCTCCACCAGAATAAAATCGCCGATGAGCAGCGTTGGCATCATCGAACCTGAAGGGATCTGGAAAGGCTCATAAATAAATGAACGTACCACCAGAACGATCGCCAGCACCGGGAAAACCGATGCGCCGGTTTCCAGCCAGCCCGGTTTCGGGCCGACTTTCTTCAGCGTCTTCTTGTCCAGTTGCTCGCCGGTCGCTGCCTGAGCAGCGGCCTGACGTTCACGACGTTTCGGTGCAAAAATGAACTTGTCCAGGCACCATAAAACGCCCGTCACCAGGGTTGCAATCACCAGGATCAGGGCAAACATGTTCGCCATGCCAACTCCTTAGGGTTATTTGCCGTCTTTACCAACGTGCAGAATGGCGAGGAACGCTTCCTGCGGCAGCTCAACGTTACCGACCTGCTTCATACGCTTCTTACCTTCTTTCTGCTTCTGCAGCAGCTTTTTCTTACGGCTGACGTCGCCGCCGTAGCATTTCGCCAGGACGTTTTTACGCAGCTGTTTCACCGTAGAGCGCGCGATAATGTGGTTACCGATGGCCGCCTGAATCGCGATATCGAACTGCTGACGCGGAATCAGATCTTTCATCTTTTCCACCAGCTCGCGGCCGCGATACGGCGCGTTATCGTTGTGGGTGATCAGCGCCAGCGCATCGACGCGTTCACCGTTGATCAGCACATCGACGCGAACCATGTTCGACGCCTGGAAGCGTTTGAAGTTGTAGTCCAGCGACGCATAGCCGCGGGAGGTGGACTTCAGGCGGTCGAAGAAGTCGAGAACCACTTCCGCCATCGGAATTTCATAGGTCAGCGCCACCTGTTTACCGTGGTAAACCATGTTGGTCTGCACCCCACGCTTCTCGACACACAAGGTAATCACGTTGCCGAGGAACTCCTGCGGCAGCAGCATGTGACACTCGGCGATCGGCTCGCGCAGCTCCTGAATATTATTCAGCGGCGGCAGCTTGGACGGGCTGTCGACGTAGATAACTTCTTTGGAGGTGGTCTCTACTTCGTAGACTACCGTTGGCGCGGTGGTGATCAGGTCGAGATCGTATTCACGCTCCAGACGCTCCTGAATGATCTCCATGTGCAGCAGGCCGAGGAAGCCGCAGCGGAAGCCGAAGCCCAGCGCGGTAGAGCTTTCCGGCTCGTAGAACAGAGAGGCATCGTTAAGGCTCAGTTTGCCCAGCGCGTCGCGGAAAGCTTCATAATCATCGGAGCTCACCGGGAACAGGCCGGCATACACCTGCGGTTTCACCTTCTTAAAGCCAGGCAGCGCTTTGTCTGCCGGGTTGCGGGCGGCGGTCAGGGTATCGCCCACCGGCGCGCCGAGGATGTCTTTGATCGCGCAGACCAGCCAGCCTACCTCGCCGCATTTCAGCTCGGTACGGTCAACCTGTTTCGGGGTGAAGATGCCCAGACGATCAGCGTTATAGACCTGGCCGGTGCTCATGACCTTGATCTTGTCGCCCTTGCGCATGGTGCCGTTTTTAATCCGCACCAGCGACACCACGCCGAGGTAGTTATCGAACCAGGAGTCGATAATCAGCGCCTGCAGCGGCGCGTCCGGATCGCCTTCCGGCGGTGGGATATCGCGCACCAGACGCTCCAGCACGTCGGTCACGCCGACGCCGGTTTTCGCTGAGCAGCGCACCGCGTCGTGGGCGTCGATCCCGACGATATCTTCAATCTCGTCCGCTACGCGCTCAGGGTCGGCCGCAGGCAGGTCGATCTTGTTGAGTACCGGAACCACTTCGAGATCCATCTCCATGGCGGTGTAGCAGTTGGCCAGGGTCTGGGCTTCTACCCCCTGCCCGGCGTCTACCACCAGCAGCGCGCCTTCGCACGCGGCAAGAGAACGGGAAACTTCATAAGAGAAGTCCACGTGGCCCGGGGTGTCGATAAAGTTCAGCTGGTAGGTCTCACCGTCGCTGGCCTTATAGTCCAGGGTGACGCTCTGCGCCTTGATGGTGATCCCGCGTTCGCGCTCAAGATCCATGGAGTCCAGAACCTGGGCTTCCATTTCACGATCAGAAAGGCCACCGCAAATCTGGATGATACGGTCAGACAGCGTCGACTTACCGTGGTCGATGTGAGCGATGATCGAAAAGTTACGTATATTCTTCATATTTAGAGTTAATTATGCCTTACGAGTATCATGAGGCCGCTGTACTGTGCCTGACGTTTTTTAATCCGAAAACGCCGCATTCTACACTACATCCGCGAAACCAGGAAATGCTGTTAGATCCAGCATACCCGCAGAAATTGTGGCGTTGTAACAGGAAAGGTAAATAAAGATAAGGGCCAGTGAAATCACTGGCCCATGTCGGAGGAAGGCGTATCAACACGCAGCAGATCCGGCGGCAGTGCGACGTTCAAAATCACCGGCTGCCAGGACTGACGTGCCGCCAGTCGCGGCGACAGACCGCGCGCCACCAGGAAGCCGCCGACGCCGCCCAGCAGCGCGCCGCAAAGTGACGCAATATCGCTGGCAAACAGCACCTGAAAAATAGACGCCATTACAAACAGCCCCGCCAGCGGCGCCATATACACCAGCATCGCTGAGCCCAGCAGGCTGCTTTCAGCGATCCCCAGCTCCACTTTTTGCCCCGCGGCCAACGGCTGCTCGCAGGGCACGCTAATGGTATGGCTGGTCTGCGGCCCCAGCTTGTTTAGCACCCGGCTACCACAGCCGGCACGGGAGGCGCAGCTGCTGCAGGAGGCTTTAACGTCGCAGTGCACCTGCGCCACGCCGTTATGCCAGGAAACCACGGTAGCCCACTCTTTAATCATTGTACTGCCTTGAATTTAATACTGTCAGAGATACGCTTCGCCGTCTGCGGCGGCAGCTCACCCACTACGGTTATCTCCGCGTTATCGCGCACCGTCGTGCTGACGGTGCGTCGGCCGGTGCGCAACAGCTGGTCGCTGCTGGCCGCCGTGGCGCGGTTGATATTGATCGAGAAGCTGAACAAGCCGTCGGAATAGAGACGTGATTCTACCGGACCGTCAAAGGTGGGAAGACGGCGCTGGCTGCTGGAAACCTCAGTCACGCCTTGCGGGAGCCACGTCGGCGCCCAGTTGAAGTTGGCTTTGTCGCCTCCTTCAGGCACCGACAGCTGCGGCGGCAAATTCGCTTTTGCCAGCGTCTCCATGCTGGCGCTGACGTTATCGCCAACGTTGAAGGAGACGACCCGGAACTGCTCCAGCGTTTCCCCGTCGCGGTCGAGCAAATCGACGCGCAGCGGCAGCTTGGTTTCAGCATCCAGCCAGGCGATAAAGCTGTAGCGCGTGCCGTCGCGAGCCACGACGCGGATCACGTCGCAGAGGCGGTCAGCGATACGGGTACGGCCCACGGAGATAAAATCATACGCCGCGGAGAGGCGTTTGAAATCGCTATATACCAGCGATGGCAGCGAATCGACGATATAGTCGCCGTTCAGGGTGAACGGATCGAGACCGGGTTCAAAATAGCTGATTTCCGTGCCGCGCAGGACCACTTCCCGGCGCGGACCGTCCAGCTGCAGCAACTGCGCCAGCGGTTGGTTGTTCAGTCGCGCGTGACGATAGCGCAGCGACTCAACGCCTTGTTTGCTGATGCTAACAAAAGACAGCTCATAATTGAGAGACTGGCTGGCCAGGTTCATCTGCTGCAACAACGCCCCGGACGATGTATCAGCCGAGGCGTTGACAGAGAACAACAGGCTGCCTGCCATGAGCGACATGGCACACCAAAGTTGCTTCATTACTGCGATTGTGTTCCTAAAGTTTGATAGCCCGGTACCTGGACTGCGGCCTGCTGAGTCTGGGCCTGGCCAAACTGAAGCTGCTCAGCGTGCAGGCGGCGCTGCAGTTCGTAGTCCTGCAGCATGGCGTTAATTCGGCGGCGCTGTTCCTGGACCTGCGCCTGCTGGCCGCTTCCCGCTGACGCGTCAGCCGGCACGCCAAGACTTACCGGGCTTGCTTTACCCATCATGGGCAGCGTATTGAACACCGGCGCTTCTGGCTGCTGAGCGGAATCAGACTGACCATTATAGTGCTGGACGCCGACGATAACCGCAAGCGATACACAGGCGGCAACGCCCATTTGAGTCAGGGAGCTGGCCCATGGACGCACCTTGTTCCAGAACGGCATCTGCCGCCACTGATGCGGCGCGGGCTGAGATTCAGGAATAAGCGGCGCCGTCTGACGAACGGGCTCATTTTCAATGGCGGCCATCACCCGGGCGGAGATATCAAATTGCAGCACCTCAGCGGTATCGCCACGCAGCGTATCGCGGATAAGGTGATAACTCTCCCAGGTTTTTTGCATCTCAGAAGAACGACTCAGCTCGTTGAGCAGTTCGTTATCCAGCGTTTCACCATCCATTAAAGCCGAAAGTTTTTCTTTCTGCATGCCTGATACCCTTTTCCAGTATTCCGCTATCGTCAACGCCTGATAAGCGGTTGAACTTTATTATCAATAGCTTCTCGCGCCCGGAAGATACGCGAACGCACCGTCCCAACCGGACAATCCATGATAGCGGCTATCTCTTCATAGCTCAGGCCATCCAGCTCCCGTAACGTAATTGCCATGCGTAAATCTTCCGGGAGCGATTCAATGGTACGAAAAACTATTTGTCTCAGTTCTTCTGACAACATTAAGTTCTCAGGGTTCGAAATTTCTTTCAACGCCCCGCCGCTTTCGAAGTTTTCCGCCTCGTTGGCGTCAACATCGCTGGACGGCGGACGGCGCCCCTGAGCAACCAGATAATTCTTCGCCGTGTTGACGGCGATACGGTATAACCAGGTGTAAAAAGCGCTATCTCCCCGGAAAGAGTCCAGCGCACGCCATGCCTTAACGAACGATTCCTGAACAACGTCAGCGATATCGCCCGGCGGTACATAGCGGGAAACCAGGCTCGCGACCTTATGCTGATAGCGCACTACCAGCAAATTAAACGCTTTCTGATCTCCTTTCTGGACCCGTTCAACAAGGACCTGATCCGTTAACTGCTCGCTCATCCGAGGTAATGTCTCCCCAAACCCAATTCCCATGCGTCTTCAAAACACCACCCAAAATCTGCATTATGAGCAAGCTGACTGTTGGAGTGCATGAAAACAATAAAGTTCCGTTACGCTTTTTGTTTTTTGTCTGGCAACGGCGGCAGATCGTTATCAATCATTATATGCCCAGGTTGCTAAACGATAGGTAAGTCAATAAGAAAAAGCGCAGGCCCGTCTGAAGGGTATCGTAACACGCCGTTTATTTCACTATAAAATCCAATGCCATCAACCTTCCCCGCGTCTCATTTTCAGCGCGCAAGACGCCGTTTCCGTTCGCCTTTTGTTTAGCCGTCACAACAGCAGACAAAAAAATTGTACGATTCCTCACGGACCGGTGCTATTGTGAGCTAAATGTGTTTAGTAAATTAAACAAAGACAATGAATACCACTCCTGACTTCTCTTGTGATGTGTTGATTATCGGCAGCGGCGCTGCCGGTCTTTCCCTTGCCCTGCGCCTGGCTGAGCACAGTTCGGTGACCGTGCTGAGTAAAGGGCCGATCAGCGAAGGTTCGACGTTCTACGCCCAGGGTGGGATTGCCGCCGTCTTCGATGAGACGGACAGTATTGAATCCCATGTCGAAGATACCCTCATCGCCGGCGCGGGGCTCTGCGATCGTCATGCGGTCACCTTCGTCGCCAGCAACGCCCGATCATGCGTCCAGTGGCTTATCGATCAGGGAGTGCTGTTTGACACCCAGGTCCAGGCCAATGGCGAAGAGAGCTATCATCTCACGCGCGAAGGGGGGCACAGCCATCGGCGCATTCTTCACGCCGCCGACGCCACCGGCAAAGCGGTAGAGACGACGCTGGTCGATAAAGCGCTTGCCCATCCTAATATCCGCATCCTTGAGCGCAGCAATGCCGTCGATTTAATCGTATCGGATAAGATTGGCCTGCCGGGCACCCGCCGGGTGGTCGGGGCATGGATCTGGAATCGTAATAAAGAGCGGGTGGAAACCTGCAGCGCGAAAGCCGTAGTACTCGCTACCGGCGGGGCCGCGAAGGTTTATCAATATACCACTAACCCCGACGTCTCTTCCGGAGACGGGATTGCGATGGCCTGGCGGGCGGGATGTCGGGTGGCGAATCTGGAGTTTAACCAGTTCCACCCCACCGCGCTATATCACCCCCAGGCGCGTAATTTCCTGCTTACTGAAGCGCTGCGCGGCGAAGGCGCCCACCTTAAACGCCCGGATGGCACCCGCTTTATGCCGGACTTTGACGAGCGCGGCGAGCTGGCCCCGCGCGATATCGTCGCCCGCGCCATCGACCATGAAATGAAGCGCCTGGGCGTAGACTGTATGTTCCTTGATATCAGCCATAAACCCGAGGCGTTTGTTCGCCAGCATTTCCCGATGATTTATGAAAAGCTGCTCGGCCTGGGAATTGATTTAACCAAAGAGCCGGTGCCGGTCGTCCCCGCCGCGCATTACACCTGCGGCGGCGTGATGGTGGATGATAATGG
This sequence comes from Klebsiella sp. 64, assembly GCF_018223915.1. Classification (NCBI taxonomy): domain Bacteria; kingdom Pseudomonadati; phylum Pseudomonadota; class Gammaproteobacteria; order Enterobacterales; family Enterobacteriaceae; genus Klebsiella; species Klebsiella sp. 64. The sequence continues at coordinate 12,842 of NZ_JAGRQZ010000018.1, read as the reverse complement.
CCGCACCGACGTCGATGGTTTATACGCCATCGGCGAAGTTAGCTACACCGGGCTGCACGGCGCGAATCGTATGGCGTCGAACTCGTTGCTGGAGTGCCTGGTCTATGGCTGGTCCGCCGCGGAGGATATTGCCCGGCGCCTGCCGCTCGCCCAGAAGGTCGCCACGCTGCCAGCATGGGATGAAAGTCAGGTGGAGATCCCGGATGAACTGGTGGTTATCCAGCACAACTGGCACGAACTGCGCCTGCTGATGTGGGATTACGTGGGGATTGTGCGCACCACCCGCAGGCTGGAGCGCGCCCTGCGGCGCATTACCATGCTCCAGCAGGAGCTGGATGAGTATTACGCCCGCTTCCGCGTCTCGAATAATTTGCTGGAACTGCGCAATCTGGTGCAGGTGGCGGAGCTTATCGTACGCTGCGCGATGTTGCGTAAGGAGAGCCGCGGTCTGCATTATACCCTCGACTATCCGCAGCCGCTGCCTGACAGCGGCCCGTCGATACTCTCGCCCCTGGCTCACATAAAGAGATAAAAGTCCTCGGTCAGAGCGGTAAAGCCTTCCGAATATTGCTGCTCTGGCCCGCGGATCGCCAGCCTGTCGCTGAAACACTCCCCTGCCGTCGGGGAGAAAGCCAGCAGCACCCGATGCGGCGGTCGCAGCTCGGTCTCCGCCACGTCAGTACGCAGTCGCAGATGCCAGCCCATCGCCCTTGCCCGTTCGATGAACGCATTACCAATATCCACCGGCAACACCACGCAAAAAAAACCTTCTTCGGTAATATGCTCTGCGGCACAGGTCAGCAGGGAGGCGTGATCGAGCGTAGTGGTGTACCGCGCCTGCTCTCGCTGCGAGGTCGCGCATGGCACGCCTTCGGCAAAAAAGGGCGGATTACTGATTATCAGTTCATAGCGTCGAGTTTGCGACGGCTGCCACTGATGAATATCGGCCTGCCAGACCTCAATCCGCGAAGCCCACGGCGACGCGAGGGCGTTTTCCCGCGCCTGAGCGGCGGCCTCTTCGTCCAGTTCTACCGCCTCGACATGCACATCATCTCCGGTACGCTGCGCGAGCATCAGCGCCAGCAAGCCGCTGCCCGCGCCAATATCCAGCACATGCTTCACTCCGGCAATCGGCGCCCAGGCGCCCAGCAAAATGCCGTCGGTACCCACCTTCATGGCGCAGCGATCGTGAGCGACAAAGAACCGTTTGAAGGTAAAACCATTGCGCGGCAGCGCAAACTTCGACTGAGACATCCTCAATAACCTTGCCGACAAAAACTCCTGAACCTAAGGCTATGCACAATACCGGAGAACAGATAGCCTTACAAACAGATGAACATTACGTCAGTAACGTCTATAATCGGCGGCCCACTCAGAGGTAGAACATGACTGTAACGACTTTTTCCGAACTTGAACTCGACGAAAACCTGCTGGAAGCCCTCCAGGATAAAGGTTTCACTCGCCCGACAGCCATTCAGGCCGCCGCTATTCCGCCTGCGCTCGATGGCCGTGACATTCTCGGTTCAGCGCCGACCGGCACCGGTAAAACGGCGGCGTATCTGCTGCCAGCGTTGCAGCACCTGCTCGATTTCCCGCGTAAGAAATCCGGCCCGCCGCGCATTCTTATCCTGACGCCGACCCGTGAGCTGGCGATGCAGGTAGCCGACCACGCCCGCGAGCTGGCGAAGCATACCCATCTGGACATCGCTACCATTACCGGCGGCGTGGCGTACATGAACCACGCGGAAGTGTTCAGCGAAAACCAGGACATCGTAGTCGCCACCACCGGTCGCCTGCTGCAATATATTAAAGAAGAGAATTTCGACTGCCGCGCCGTCGAGACCCTAATCCTCGATGAAGCCGACCGCATGCTGGATATGGGTTTTGCCCAGGATATCGAAACCATCGCCGGTGAAACTCGCTGGCGCAAGCAGACTATGCTGTTCTCCGCGACGCTGGAAGGCGATGCGATCAAAGACTTCGCTGAGCGTCTGCTGGAGGAGCCGGTTGAAGTTTCCGCCAATCCGTCAACCCGCGAGCGTAAGAAAATCCATCAGTGGTACTACCGCGCCGACGATATCGAACATAAAACCAAACTGCTGGTGAATCTGTTGCAACAGCCGGAAGCCACCCGCGCTATCGTGTTTGTGCGTAAGCGTGAGCGCGTGCATGAGCTGGCTAACTGGCTGCGTGAGGCCGGGATTAACACCTGCTGGCTGGAAGGCGAGATGGTGCAGGCCAAGCGAAACGAAGCTATCAAGCGCCTGACCGACGGCCGCGTCAACGTGCTGATCGCCACCGACGTCGCTGCCCGCGGTATCGATATTCCGGACGTCAGCCACGTCTTTAACTTCGATATGCCGCGTACCGCGGATACCTACCTGCACCGTATCGGTCGTACCGGCCGCGCCGGTAAAAAAGGGACCGCCATTTCTCTGGTCGAGGCTCATGACCACCTGCTGCTGGGTAAGATTGGTCGCTATATTGAAGAGCCGTTGAAAGCCAGAGTTATCGATGAACTGCGCCCGACGACCCGTGCGCCGAGCGAGAAGCTGACGGGTAAGCCATCGAAGAAAGTGCTGGCGAAGCGTGCGCAGAAGAAAAAAGATGAAAAAGAGAAACCGCGGGTGAAGAAGCGCCACCGCGATACGAAAAATATCGGTAAGCGCCGGAAGCCAAGCGCGGCCGGGACGCCATCAGCGTCCAGCGATGAGTAAAAAAAACGCCGGGATATCCCGGCGTTTTCACATCTGGCGTTAGCCTTACAGGCTTTCGGTAAAGGTACGGGCGATAACGTCGCGCTGCTGTTCCGGCGTCAGAGAGTTGAAGCGTACCGCGTAGCCGGAAACACGAATGGTCAGCTGCGGATATTTTTCCGGATGCTCAACCGCGTCCAGCAGGGTTTCGCGACGCAGCACGTTAACGTTCAGGTGCTGACCGCCTTCGACGCGCACTTCCGGTTTCACGTCCACCGGGATTTCACGGTATTCGATTTCACCCAGTTTACTTACCGCAACCACATCATCTTCCGCAAAACCACCTTTGGCGCACAGGCAGCGCGCTTCGCCTTTTTCGCTATCCAGCAGCCAGAAAGAGTTGAGCAGGTCGTCGTTTGCCGCTTTAGTAATTTGGATACCAGTAATCATTTGATGCCTCCCAGGCAGTGTTTATTCGATTTTGGCCTCTTCGCGGCCAATTGGTAAAACCATTGTTGTATGAGTGTATATATATCAGCCGCCCCCTCGGCATTCCTTGATATAAATCAATAAAAACCACTCACCCAACGTGGGTATAGGAGGTTTTTATTGTTTTACATCAAGTTACGCCATTGTGAGCTATAAATAATTTTGTAAATTTTCAATTTTTTTTGCATAAAAGCTGGTATCAAGCCGTGCCGATTTTGTTCTATAGAAAGAAGCCGTTAAGCTATAGCGATGACCCTTTTGCAGGAGAGCAAGATGACCACCCCTTTAACCTGGCATGACGTGCTGGCGGATGAAAAGCAACAACCCTATTTTCTCAATACTCTGAAGACCGTCGCCGAAGAGCGCCAGTCGGGGATTACCATCTATCCACCGCAAAAAGACGTCTTCAATGCGTTTCGCTTTACTGAACTGGGCGATGTCAAAGTCGTCATTCTCGGCCAGGACCCCTATCACGGCCCGGGTCAGGCCCATGGTCTGGCGTTCTCAGTTCGTCCGGGCGTCGCGATCCCGCCTTCGTTGCTGAATATGTATAAAGAGCTGGAGGCCACGATCCCCGGCTTTACCCGCCCCACCCACGGTTATCTCGAAAGCTGGGCACGACAGGGCGTGCTGCTGCTGAATACGGTCCTGACCGTCCGCGCCGGACAGGCGCACTCGCACGCCAGTCTGGGCTGGGAGACCTTTACCGATAAGGTTATCGCTTTAATCAATGAGCATTGCGAGGGAGTAGTTTTTCTGCTGTGGGGCTCCCATGCGCAGAAGAAAGGCGCGATTATCGATCGTCAGCGCCACTGCGTGCTGAAGGCGCCGCATCCATCACCGCTCTCTGCGCATCGCGGCTTCTTTGGCTGCAACCATTTCGTACAGACCAACCAGTGGCTGGTTGACCGCGGCGAAACGCCGATCGACTGGATGCCGGTCCTTCCCGCTGAAAGCGAGTGATTGACAGCCATAAAAAAAAGCCAGCATCAGCTGGCTTTTTTGCATTCAGGCAGGCGAATCACGCCTTGTTCTGACGCCACCATTCCGCCAGCAGGACGCCGGTCGCCACAGAGACGTTCAGGCTTTCAACGTTGCCGGTACCGTCGATGGCAACGCTGAGATCGGCGCTGGAAATCGCCGCATCGGACAGACCATCACGTTCCTGGCCTAACGCCAGCACCATTTTCTTCGGCAGCTCGGCTTTAAACAGCGGGGTACCATTATGGCTGGACGTTGAGACAATCGCGTAGCCCGCTTTGCGGAACTGATCGAGGGTATCGATAAAGCTGTCGCCAGTGATCGGTTCAACATGCTCCGCACCGCCCTCCGCCGTACGGATCGCCGCCCCGGACTCCAGCACGCCAGCATCCTGAACCACCACGCCCTTCACGCCAAAGTGCGCGCAGCTGCGCATGATCGCCCCGAGATTATGTGGGTTACCCACATCTTCCAGCGCCAGAACGCAATCTTCTTCCCCGGCCTTCGCGACCCATTGAGCAACAGAAGTGCCGTGGCGTTTTTTGATCAGGAAGCAGACGCCGCCGTGGTGCTCGGTGCCGGAGGCTTTCGCCAGCTCGGCTTCGTCCACCACGTGATAGGCCTTACGGTTGGCCGCCATCCAGCGCAGCGCCTCTTTAAAGCGCGGCGTCACGCTCTGAATAAACCAGGCGCGAACGATAGCTTCCGGACGGCTCTGGAACAGCGCCTGGCAGGCGTTTTCGCCATATACGCGGGTCTCTTCCGCACGCTGACGACGCAGCACTTCCGGATCGATAAAGCTCTTCCCGCTGATCCCGCCGTGATCTTCTTTTACCGGCGTCTCATCGCCAGGAGCGCGGGAAACGGTACGCCACGGAGACGCATCGTCGCGATGAAAATCATCGCGTTTGCGATCGTCACGCTTACGGTCGTCACGTTTGCGATCGTCGCCGCGGCTGTTTCGTTCGTCACGCGCAGGGCGGCTGCGGCCGTCAACACGAGATTTTCCTGGACGACCTCCCCCTTTCCCGGTACGTGGGTTATGGGTGCGTTTGTCAGAATCATCATCACTGCGGACATACATCACTTTGACCTTGCCGCTTTTATTTTTCAGTTCGTCGCTCATCAATTTTCTCCACCTGCGCTGCGCGAAGCGCGCAGATTACCCGATGTGCCATCGCTTCGCCATGATTTCGTTTAAAAGCCGGCCTCTATTGCACTCATCGAACAAAACGCATTGTCCTCAAATAACACTTCATCGATAATATGTAACATCACAGAAACATATCGGCCAAGTGCCACGTTGCAACCCATAACCAGAGGTTAGTTATGAATACCGTTTGTGCCAGTTGTCAGGCTCTGAACCGCCTCCCGGACGATCGTAGCGCGGATGGCGCAAAGTGCGGACGCTGCGGTCACGATCTTTTTGACGGCGACGTCATCAACGCGACCGGGGCAACGCTGGATAAACTCTTGAAGGACGATCTGCCGGTCGTTGTCGATTTCTGGGCGCCATGGTGCGGACCCTGCCGTAGCTTCGGGCCGATCTTTGAAGACGTCGCGGAAGAGCGTAGCGGGAAGATGCGTTTTGTGAAAGTCAACACCGAAGCGGAACGTGAGCTTAGCGCCCGGTTTCGTATCCGCAGCATCCCGACCATTATGATGTTCAAAAATGGCGAAGTGATCGACATGCTCAATGGCGCAGTGCCAAAAGCGCCATTCGATAGCTGGCTTAACGAAGCCGGCCAACAATAACCCTTCCGGGGCACCGCTTGTGCCCCGTTTTCACCTCTGCGACAATAGCGTTTTTCACTAGCGACTCCCATGACTGATAACGCTGTCCTTCGCCTGCGCGCCGAACGTCTCGCGCGAGCTACCCGCCCTTTCCTTGCGCGCGGCAATCGCATCCGCCGCTGCCAGCGCTGTCTGCTGCCGCTCAAGCAGTGCCTGTGCGCCACGTTAACCTCAGCGCAGGCCGCCAGCCGCTTCTGCCTGGTGATGTTTGATACGGAACCGATGAAGCCCAGCAACACTGGCCGGCTCATCGCCGATATTCTGCCAGATACCGAAGCGTTTCAGTGGTCGCGTACCGAACCGCCGCAGGCGCTGCTCGATCTGGTCGCCCATCCTGATTATCAGCCCATGGTCGTATTTCCGGCCTCCTATGCCGGGCCGGATCGCCAGGTCCTGAGCGCGCCGCCGTCCGGTAAACCGCCGCTGTTTATCATGCTCGACGGCACCTGGACCGAAGCGCGCAAAATGTTCCGTAAGAGTCCTTATCTCGACGCGCTGCCGATTATCTCCGTCGATCTGTCGCGCATCTCTGCCTACCATCTGCGCGAGGCGCACGCCGACGGACAATATTGTACCGCGGAAGTGGCCATCGCCCTGCTGGATCTGGCGGGCGATGCCCCGGCCGCCGCTGCGCTTGGCGAGCACTTCACCCGCTTCCGGACCCGCTATCTGGCGGGAAAAACCCAGCATAAGGGCAGTATCACAGCGGGCCAGGTGGAAAACGTTTAAAATCATTCGGTCACTGGGATGAAAGGAGACCGGTATGAGCCAACGAGGCCTGGAAGCGCTGCTGCGACCAAAGTCCATCGCCGTTATTGGCGCATCAATGAAGCCGCAGCGCGCTGGCTATCTCATGATGCGCAACCTGTTAGCCGGCGGCTTCAATGGCCCGGTGATGCCGGTCACCCCCGCCTGGAAGGCGGTTCTTGGGGTACTGGCATGGCCTACCATCGAGAGCCTGCCGTTTACCCCGGATCTGGCGGTGCTCTGTACTAACGCCAGGCGTAATCTCGAATTGCTCGAAGCCTTAGGGCAAAAAGGCTGCAAGACCTGCATCATCCTCTCTTCGCAGCCGGAACAGTACCCGGCGCTGCTCGAATGCGCCGCGCGCTATCAGATGCGTCTGCTCGGCCCCAACAGTCTCGGACTGCTGGCCCCATGGCAAGGGCTGAACGCCAGCTTTTCACCGGTGCCGATCCATCGCGGTAAACTGGCCTTTATCTCGCAGTCGGCCGCCGTCTCCAATACTATCCTTGACTGGGCGCAACAGCGCGAGATGGGTTTTTCCTACTTCATCGCCCTGGGCGATAGCCTGGATATTGATGTCGATGACCTGCTGGACTTTCTGGCCCGCGACAGCAAGACCAGCGCCATTTTGCTGTACCTCGAGCATCTCAGCGACGCGCGCCGCTTTGTCTCCGCCGCGCGCAGCGCTTCGCGAAACAAACCTATCCTGGTGATTAAAAGCGGCCGTAGTCCGGCGGCGCAGAAGCTATTGCACGCCAATTCCGGGATGGACCCGGCATGGGATGCGGCCATTCAGCGCGCTGGTCTGCTGCGGGTGCAGGATACCCATGAGCTGTTCTCTGCGGTGGAAACGCTCAGCCACATGCGCCCGCTGCGCGGTGAAAAACTGATGATCGTCAGCAACGGTGCGGCGCCGGCGGCGCTGGCGCTGGATGAGCTTTGGTTGCGAAACGGTAAGCTGGCGGCTCTCAGCGAGGAGACGCGCGACGCCCTGCGCCAGGCGTTGCCGGTTGGCGTGGAGATCGCCAACCCGCTGGATCTACGCGATGACGCCAGTAGCGAACACTATCAGCGGGCGGTGAATGTTTTGCTCAACAGTCAGGACTATGACGCGCTGCTGGTGATCCACTCTCCCAGCGCCGCCGCGCCGGGCACCGAGAGTGCCCTGGCCCTGATTGACGCTCTGAAGCATCACCCGCGCGGTAAATATGTCACCGTACTGACCAACTGGTGCGGCGAATTTTCCTCTCAGGAAGCGCGACGTTTATTCAGCGATGCCGGCCTCCCTACCTACCGTACGCCGGAGGGCACGATCACCGCTTTTATGCATATGGTGGAATACCGTCGCAACCAGAAACAACTGCGCGAGACGCCGGTGCTACCAGACTCCTTAACCGCCAATACCAGCGAGGCGCATGCTCTGCTGCAGCAAGCGATAGAAGACGGCGCCACCACGCTGGATACTCACGAGGTCAGCCCGGTGCTTCGGGCCTATGGCATCCACACGCTGCCAACCTGGATTGCCGCTGACAGCGCGGAAGCGGTGCATATCGCTGAGCAGATAGGCTATCCGGTTGCGCTGAAGCTGCGTTCTCCGGATATCCCGCACAAATCAGAAGTACAGGGGGTCATGCTCTATTTGCGTACCGCCGCCGAGGTGCAGCAGGCTGCAGATGCGATGATCGATCGCGTCAAACTGGCCTGGCCCCAGGCGCGCATCCATGGATTGCTGGTGCAAAGCATGGCCAATCGCGCTGGCGCCCAGGAGCTAAGAGTAGTGGTTGAGCACGATCCCGTCTTCGGCCCGTTGATTATGCTGGGCGAGGGCGGCGTGGAGTGGCGGGCCGAGGACCAGGCCGCCGTGGCGCTGCCGCCGCTGAATATGAACCTGGCGCGTTATCTGGTGATCCAGGCGATCAAAAATAAGAAGATCCGCGGCCGCAGCGCCTTGCGCCCGCTGGATATCGCTGGCTTAAGCCAGCTGCTGGTTCAGGTCTCGAACCTGATCGTCGACTGCCCGGAGATCCAGCGCCTGGATATTCATCCCCTGCTCGCCTCCGGCAACGAGTTTACGGCGCTGGACGTTACCCTGGGGCTTGCTCCCTTCAGCGGCGACAGTGAAAGCCGTCTCGCTATTCGTCCCTATCCGCACCAACTGGAGGAGTGGGTGGTGATGAAAAATGGCGATCGCTGTCTGTTCCGGCCGATCCTCCCGGAAGATGAGCCACAGTTGCTCGCATTTATCGCCCAGGTCACCAAAGAAGATCTCTATTATCGCTATTTTAGTGAGATCAACGAATTTACCCATGACGACTTAGCCAATATGACCCAGATCGACTACGATCGAGAAATGGCGTTCGTTGCCGTCAGGACCAGCGCAGAGAAGAGCGAGATCCTCGGCGTGACGCGGGCGATCTCCGATCCCGATAATATTGACGCCGAGTTTGCCGTTCTGGTCCGTTCAGATTTAAAAGGGTTAGGCCTGGGGCGAAGGTTGCTGGAAAAGCTGATCGCCTATACGCAAAGCCATGGCCTGCGGCGCCTTAATGGTATTACGATGCCAAATAACCGAGGCATGATAGGCCTCGCCAGAAAGCTGGGATTCACCGTCGATATTCAGCTGGAAGATGGGATTGTCAGCCTGTCGCTGCCCCTGAATCAGGGATAATCGCGCGACGCTGACCGCAATTGTTGACCACATTAGCGGGTAGTAATGGTATTATTGCCCGCTTACGTCGTCTGCATGGTACAGAAGACCCTTCAATAAACAGAGAAGAAACGCACTGTGATGTTGTCAAAATTTAAGCGTAATAAACATCAACAACACCTTGCCCAACTCCCTAAGCTTTCTCAGTCAGTTGATGATGTAGAGTTCTTTTACGCCCCTGCGGAATTCAGGGAAGCGTTACTGACCCGGATTGCCCACGCCACTCAGCGTATATGCATTATTGCGCTCTATCTGGAGCAAGATGATGGCGGAAAAGGAATTTTGCAGGCCCTTTATGACGCCAAACGCCAGCGTCCGGAACTGGATGTCCGCGTTCTGGTGGACTGGCACCGCGCTCAGCGTGGCCGTATCGGCGCCGCCGCCTCTAATACCAATGCCGACTGGTATTGTCGGATGGCCAATGAAAATCCAGGGGTAGATATCCCCGTTTACGGCGTGCCGATTAACACTCGGGAGGCGCTCGGCGTTCTCCATTTCAAAGGCTTTATTATTGATGACTGCGTCCTCTACAGCGGCGCCAGCCTGAATGATGTTTATCTGCATCAGCATGATAAGTATCGCTATGATCGCTATCAGTGCATCCGTAACGGCAAAATGGCGGACATCATGTTCGACTGGGTCGACAACAATCTGGTTCAGGGGCGCGGCGTTAACCGTCTCGACAGACCGGATCGGCCAAAAAGCCCGGAAATCAAAAACGACATTCGCCAGTACCGTCAGGAGCTCCGCGACCGCAGCTACCATTTTGTCGGCACCGCTGGTGACGAAGAACTCTCCGTCACCCCGCTGGTAGGCCTGGGTAAATCGAGCCTGCTGAATAAAACCATCTTTCACCTGATGCCCTGTGCCGAACACAAGCTGACGATCTGCACCCCCTACTTCAACCTCCCTGCCGTACTGGTAAGAAATATCATCCAGCTGCTGCGCGATGGAAAACAGGTGGAGATTATTGTCGGCGATAAAACGGCTAACGATTTCTACATTCCTGAAGATCAGCCGTTTAAAATCATCGGCGCCCTTCCCTATCTGTATGAGATCAACCTGCGGCGTTTCCTCAGCCGGCTGCAGTATTATGTCAATACCGATCAGCTGATCGTCCGCCTGTGGAAGGATGATGATAACAGCTACCACCTGAAAGGCATGTGGGTTGACGATGAGTGGATGCTGCTCACTGGCAACAACCTGAACCCGCGCGCCTGGCGGCTCGATCTGGAAAACGCCATTCTGATCCACGATCCAAAGCGGCAGTTGGGGGCCATGCGGGAGAAAGAGCTGAAGCTCATCCGCACCCACACCACGGTAGTGAAACATTATCGGGATCTGCAAAGTATCGCCGACTATCCGGTGAAAGTGCGAAAACTGATCCGCCGCCTGCGGCGGATCCGCATTGACCGGCTGATCAGCCGTATTCTCTGACTATCAGCCCCGCCTCGACGGGGCTTTTTTCTGGAAGCGCTATGCGTACGATAATAGTGATTGCTTCGCTGCTGTTAACCGGCTGCAGCCACATGGCAAATGATGCATGGTCCGGTCAGGACAAAGCCCAGCATTTTCTGGCCTCAGCGATGCTCTCTGCCGCTGGCAATGAATATGCGCAACATCAGGGTTACAGCCGGGACCGCAGCGCCGCTATCGGCCTGATGTTTTCCGTCAGCCTTGGCGCCTCAAAAGAGCTTTGGGACAGCCGCCCGGCTGGGAGCGGCTGGAGCTGGAAGGATTTTGCCTGGGATGTCGCCGGCGCGACCACCGGCTACGCTGTATGGCAGTTGGCTCATCAGTAAGCGTTACAGACGCAACCCCTTCCCTTTGCGATGCAACATCAGGGAGACAAGGAAGGCAATGGCGGCCATCACCGTCACATACCAGTAGAACGCGTGCTCTATCCCTGCCGACTTAAGCGACAGCGCGACGTACTCCGCAGAGCCGCCGAACAATGCGTTCGCGACGGCATAGGACAACCCGACCCCAAGCGCGCGAACCTGAGCCGGGAACATCTCTGCTTTCAGGATGCCGCTGATCGAGGTATAGAAACTGACAATCAGTAAGGCGCAGATCACCAGGCCGAAGGCGGCATAGGGTGAGCTCACTTTTTGCAAGGCGCTGAGAATAGGCACGGTAAATAACGTCGCCAGCACGCCAAAGCACAGCATGGAGGTCCGGCGGCCAACTTTATCCGAGAAGGCGCCGAATAGCGGCTGAACCAGCATATAAACGAACAGCGCCGCGGTCATGATCACGCTGGCGGTGCTGGCCGTCATGCCCGCCGTGTTGACCAGATACTTTTGCATATAGGTGGTGAAGGTGTAGAAGGTCAGCGATCCGGCGGCGGTAAAGCCTAACACCATCGCAAAGGCCCGGCGATTGCGCCACAACCCTTTAAATGAGCCAGCCTCTTTCAGCGCCCGGGTCTCCTGCTTCGAGGTTTCGTCCAGCTGGCGACGCAGCCACAGCGCGACGATAGCCAGTACCGCCCCGAGGGCAAAAGGAATACGCCATCCCCAGGCATGGAGATCTTCATCGCTAAGCACCTGCTGGAGCGCCACAACCACTAATACAGCCAGCAGTTGACCACCAATCAGCGTAACGTACTGGAAGGAGGCATAGAAGCCTTTCTTTCCCTCCACCGCGACTTCACTCATATAGGTCGCACTGGTGCCGTATTCTCCGCCAACAGACAGCCCCTGGAACAGACGCGCCAGCAGCAGCAGCGCCGGGGCCCAGGTGCCGATCACCGCATAACCCGGCAGACAGGCAATCACCAGTGAGCCAAAGCACATCATGCAGACCGAGATAAGCATGGACGTTTTACGTCCCCGGCGGTCAGCGATCCGACCAAACAGCCATCCACCGATAGGACGCATCAGAAATCCGGCGGCAAATACGCCTGCCGTTTGCAGCAGTTGGGTGGTGGTATTTCCGGATGGAAAGAAGATGTGCGCGAAATAGAGCGAGCAGAATGAGTAAACGTAAAAATCAAACCATTCAACCAGATTCCCCGAGGAAGCGCCAACAATTGCCCAAATACGACGACGGGTATCGGCCAGTTCCGGCGCGCCCCGTTCGGTAATGCTACTTTCTGTCATTGTTATATTGCTCCAGCAAAGACTGCAATCTGTCTTGTCGGGCGTACCACGTCACGCAGACAAATTAATTAGTAAACTAAATGTTATATAATTGTTATATTTTTATATGTGATTGGATTCACATTTTTTTTCGCAAGCACGGTTTTCGCGATCATCGCCAGCGCAGGGGCAGGGAAAAAGTGGATTATGGCGAAGGGATTGCCATGACGGGGTTTTATTTTGCGTTGAAAGGAGATAATGGAGCGAACATGGCGTAATTTTCGCCGGAGGCGGTGCTGCGCACTTTGTCCGGGGTACGGTTTTGTAGCCCCGGTAAGCGCAGCG